>CACYHG010000027.1 GCA_902774175.1 uncultured Bacteroidota bacterium | reverse complement strand
GGACTTCCCCGACGTGCGTTTCAGGCAGTCGGTGATGATTGGCGACAGCAAGACAGACATGGAGTTCGGCAAACACGCTGGAATGACGACGGTGCTTGTCGGCGACGAACCGCAGATAGCACGTCAGAACCCACGTCTGGTGGACTACTGCTACCCCACCCTTTTCGACTTTTGTCGTGAGTTGAAAATTGAAAGTTGAAAATTGAAATTAGATTATAGTCGGGCAGTTGCGATGCGGCTGCCTGATTTTTTTTGTTGGGTATAGTGGATAAAAATGACAAACACGTCAATTTTGTTGGGTATAGTTGATAAAATTGCAATAAAATGCAAAATCGTTAAGGTATATCCAATAAAAAAAACACTAAAAATATTTGAAAAAATGAAATTATTTTTAGCTCAAATTACTACAAATCAATCATATATAAATAAAACAAGAGAAGACACTTGTCTATTTGAATATTATTATGTAAATTTGCATCACAAAAACAAGAAAAATGGATATAATTACAAGAAAATTATATGCTGACAAAATTGACTCTTGGCTTAACAAGGGTTTGATAATAGTCCTTACAGGTCAGCGACGCGTGGGCAAAAGTTTCATACTTAAGGATTTTGCCAACCGACACAGCAACGAGCCGTCGGCAAACATCATTTTTATTGACAAAGAGAAACGCGATTTCAATTTCATTAAAACACACGAAGAACTCGACTCACAAATCAACAAACATTTCGACAAAAATAAACACAACTACATTCTAATAGACGAAATACAAGAGATTGACGGTTGGGAAAACGCTGTAAGAAGCTATAGGACAGAGGAAAGCACCAATATAATAATAACAGGCAGCAACTCGCAGATGTTTTCGAGCGAGCTTGGGACTTTGCTTGGCGGCAGATATATCGAAATTTATATACAGCCACTTAGCTACGAGGAATTCCTTGAGTTTCACAACTTAAACAACAACGACGACACTCTTTTCAAATATCTGAACTACGGCGGATTACCCGGTTTGCGAGCGGTTGGACTTGACGACGAGTATCAAGTTGCTGAATACCTAAAAAGCGTATTCAACACTGTGATACTTAAAGATATAGTGGAGCGGCACAATATCCGCAACATTCCTTTTTTGCGGAAACTCACAGAATACCTGGCCGACACCACCAGCAAACCTCTGTCGGCAACAAACATCAGCAAGTACATGAAATCGGTTGGACAGGATGTTTCCGTAACCATTGTGATCGACTACATACAGTATCTTTGCGAGAGCTACCTGATAGACTGTGTAAAACGATACAATCTGCACGGAAAAAAAATGTTGGAATCACAGCAAAAAACATATTTCGGGGCGGCGGCATCCGACCAGTCGGGCCGCCAGTCCCCGTTGAGGTGGGCGGCGACATTCAACAAATCATTCAGCCGGAGCCAATGTTCGATGTGCCGTTCGGAACGGCAGTTGTTGCGGTCGGCATAGAGCGTGGTGCGGTTATGCTTGACCTTGCCGAAAATGTCCAAAAAATAGGTCTCCTTCCGGTAATAGAGAGCCTTCATGATTTCATCCAGTGTCATACGTCAGCTGTTTTTGGAAAGGATAAACGGATTTATTGCCGAACTATTGCATAAAACCGCATATCCACACACGAAAAATGCGGAAAAGCCGTTAATTGGTCATGATTGCCGTTTTTTCAACAGGGACCTCTCCTCGGCTGGAGTACATTTTGCACCACATTATCACTGTGATGTGGGGACATCCATACCGTCTTTTCCAATCGGAGGATGAGTTTGTGGAATCGTCAGCCGAGGCGAAAATCAACTATTCCGACCTTCAGTTGGAAGGGGCGTTCCGGATTTCACCGCACGGACTGCTGCTGGAAACAGGCATCCGTCAGCTGAGACCGGAAATCACATGGCATGACGGCACGCCCCACTGTTTTTTGGAAAAGGTGCCTGGCGCGGATATGGACTGGGATCCCATTGCCGCCTGCTTCTATTTTTTGAGCCGCTACGAGGAGATGCTGCCCCACACGCCCGATGCTCACGGCCGCTTCCGCACCGAAGAGAGCGTCGCATTCCAAAACAATTTCCTGCATCTGGCGGTGGTTGACCGCTGGGTGGCGGAACTGGCCGAAGCACTGCACCGGATGTTCCTGGCATTCAATCCAGCACCGCGCAAAGCCAGCTTCCAGCCGACCTACGACATCGACCAGGCCTACGCCTACCGCGAGAAAGGCTTTTTGATAAACGCCGCCGGATTTGCAAAACAGCTGCTGCATGGCAATTTGAAAGGCATATGCAACCGTGCAAAGGTTCTTGCAGGACGAGAATCCGACCCATACGATACCTTCGCCCTACTGCGACAGCTGCATGAGGCAGAGGGGCTGCGTCCAACCTATTTTGTGCTTTTCGCCCCCCACTCAACCCACGACAAGGGTTTATCACCGGGAAACCGCACCTTCAGGGAACTGGTACGCTGTCTGAAGGATGACGGCAAGGTGGGGCTGCACGCCTCTTACGGCAGTTTCCGCAACCAGGAGGCACTGCGGCATGAAAAAACAGCCCTGTCGGAATGCCTTGGAAATGAAGTGACAGGAAACCGCTTCCACTACCTCCGGCTTTCCCTTCCGGAAAGCTACCGCAACCTTGTCGCCGCAGGCATCACTGATGATTACAGCATGGGCTATACCTCAAATGCCGGATTCCGTGCAGGAAGCTGCACGCCGTTCCAATACTTTGACCTCCAGCAGGAAAAGGCTCTGCCGCTGACAATCCACCCGCTACTGCTGATGGAAAACTGTTTCTTCAACAGTGAAGAGCGGACCGAAGCTGCACTGTGGCAGCAAGTGAGGCCTTTACTTGACGAATCCATACGCTACGGGGGCGAAATCGTGACCCTTTTCCACAACCACTCCTTCGGCCCGATGCCGGGGCATGACCTGCCGACCATGGAACTTTACCTACATTTAATTAAATATATGCACGACACATGCCGGTAAGATGGATTTCACGCGAAACGGTTGACGAAAAAAGATGGGAGGCCTGCACACGCTCCAACCCGCAGACCGATTCGGTCTGTGCGCGGACATGGTACTTGGATTGCTGCGGGGAACGCTGGGATGCGCTGGTGGAGGATGACTACCGCGCCGTGATGCCGGTTTTTCACCGGAAAAAATATGGCATAAATTACATCTACCCGCCATTCTTCACCGGACAGCTCGGCATTTTGGGACAACCTGCGGCGGATGTGGCGGAATGGATTGCAGCAATTCCCAGAAAATATTTATACAAAGAATTTGTTTTCAATGCAGCCAACCTGATTCCGGACAATATTTCCGGGAAAACCCTCCTCCACAGGACATGCCTGCTGCCGCTTAATCCCGACTATGTGACACTGCGCTCCGGCTACAGCCAGAACCACCTCCGCAACCTGAAAAAGGCGGAAAGTACTGGGCTACAGATCATCCGCAAAACTGACCCCGAGGAGGTGATACGGATGTTCCGCAACCATCGCGGACAGGCAAAAAACGTGGGATACCGTGAGCATGACTACCAGAGGCTTCTTCAATTACTTCACACACTGCAACAGCGCAACGCCATGGAAACCTGGGGCGTGAAAGGGCCAAACGGAGAACTTTGCGCAGCGGCTTTCTTCCCGTTTGTGCCGCAGCGTTATACCTTCCTCTTTTCCGGACGCAGCACCGCCTCCGAAGAGAACCGCGCCATGTTTATCCTGATGGACAACTTTATCAGAGCGCACGCAGGTTCGGAAGCCATACTGGACTTCAACGGCTCGAACAATCCGGCCGTAGCCCGCTTCTACCTCGGTTTCGGAGCGGAGCTGCAGGAGTTCCGACAGCTCGACAGATGGTTCTGAAAACATTGAAAGACAATACACACCATTTTTTCCTACCTTTTTTCCAAAAATACGGGGCATCCAAGCAAAAAAATGTTTTTCTTTGCGTTTTGTTGTCCGTTTCGGACATGATTATTTATTTGTCTTATAATCAAAAAGTTGGATATGTATAAAATAACATCTCATCCCATTTTGGACATTCCTGAACAGGAAATTGTCGAATTTTTGTTTGAAGGGAAAAAAATAAAGGCCGCAAAAGGCTACACCATTGCAGCCGCCCTGCATCAGGCCGGGCATCCGGTCCACAGCCACAGTCTGGACGGACGTAACCGCAGCTTGGAATGCGGAATCGGCAAGTGCGGAGCCTGCGAAATGCTGGTTGACGGTAAAATACGCCGCATCTGCATCACCAAGGTTGACGATGTGCACGAGGTGCGCGAAATACCCAAGGACTACCAGCCCGAATTCCGGGAAAACCTCCAGAGGGAGGTCCCCATCTACAAGACAAGCGTGGCCATAATCGGCGCGGGTCCTGCGGGACTTGCCTGCCGCGAAAAGCTGAACGAGCTGGGCATCAACAATCTGGTGATTGACAACAACAGCCGCATCGGCGGACAGTTCAACATGCAGACCCACCAGTTCTTCTTCTTTGAAAAGGAGCAGAAATATGGCGGAATGCGTGGTTTTGACATCGCAAAGACGCTGGCAGGAGACAACCACGAGGGGATTCTGCTGAACAACACCGTATGGGATCTGCTGGAGGGCAGACGGCTGGCTCTGAAGAACGTTGAGAACGGCGAAATGGCCTACGTCGATGCCGACTACCTTGTGGTGGCAACCGGCGCGGTGCCATTCATGCCGACCTTTGAAAACGACGATCTTCCCGGAGTATATACCGCAGCTGTGTTCCAGAAGATGATGAACCAGGAGCATACGCTCCTTGGCAAGAAGGTGCTGACCGTCGGGGCCGGAAACATCGGCTACCTCACCTCCTACCAGGGGATGCAGGCCGGTGCCGAAATAAAGGCCATCATCGAAGGCATGGATCATGAGGGCGGATTCCCTGTGCAGGCCAACCGCGTTCGCAGGTTGGGCATTCCAATCCTCACCTCGCACATCCTGCTGAAGGCCATCCCCAACGCCGACCATACCGGCGTGACCGGCGCTGTAATAGCAGAATGCAAGAACTTCAAGGCTATCCCCGGCACGGAGAAAATCATCGACGACATCGACATAATCAACATCTGCACCGGACTGATTCCTGACAACCAGCTGCTGCAGAAGGGCAAGGAGGTCTTCGGCGCCAACGTCTGCGGCATCGGTGACGCCATCCGCATCGGTGAGGGCACCAGCGCGGTGCTGCGCGGCAAACAGGCCGCCTACGAGCTGGCCCGTCAGATGAACATCCGTTTTTCGGAGGACGAATATCTGGAAATTTCACGCCAATATATCGATTCACAGCAGCATCCAGTACGCATACTGGAACAGCCCAACATGCCGTCGGAACAGCGGAGCATGGAAAAACCGTTTGTGATCACCGACTGCATCTACGGCTTCGCCTGCAACCCCTGCTCCTTCTCCTGCCCGCAGGGCGCAATCTCCAAAAGCGGCACAAACCTCACCCCCACTGTGGATTACAGCAAGTGCATCGGCTGCATGCAGTGCGTCAACCACTGCCCGGGTCTGGCCATCTTCGGCTACGACCTGAAGAAGAACACCCTCTTCCTCCCCGTCGAATATGACGTTGAAGAGGGCAAGGAGGTCTTTCTGGTTGACAACAACGGCAAGAAGGTTGGTGAAGGTGTGATTGAGAAGGTTATGCGCAAGACGAACAAGACGCATGTCGTCCGCGTCCGCGCCTGCACCGTAGAGACGCAAAATTTTGCGTCTCTACAGAAATTAACCGACGCCAGAGGATTCATCCTGAAGGACCGTTATCCGAAACCTTTGGAATTCAAACAGGTCAAAGATGTTGAAGCGGAGACCTATGTGTGCCATTGCGAGGATGTCACGCTGAAACAGCTGATAGATGTGATCGGCGACCGCAAGTTCATCTCCGTCGATGAGCTGAAGCATATCACCAGGATGGGCATGGGTCCATGCCGCGGCAAGCGCTGCATCCCGCGCGCCAAGCAGATTCTGAGGGCGCACGGCATCGAGGTTTATGGCGACGCCACCCCGCGTGCCCCGCTTTCCAACCAGATAACCTTAGGCGACGTCTATAATGCGAACGCCAAGGAGGTGTTTGTATTCCCCTCAGGCAAGGTGCGTAAGGAGGAGGTTCAGGTGCTTGTGGCCGGCGGCGGCATGGCAGGCAGCGCACTGTTCCGCTATTTTGCCGAGGCGGGCATGAAACCGGTGCTGGTCAACAGCGTGCGCGGATCGTCATGGCGCTGCATCGGAGGAGGCCGCCCCGCATTCTCCAACCCGGACATCTCCGATATTGCAAACCACAACCAGGAGATATTCAGGGAGATCCAGAAAGTGCACAACATCCACTACAAACCCACGCGCTATGTGAACCTGGTGCATGACCAGGCCACCTACGACGCTTTGGACGCCTCACGCGCATGGTCTGACGCCTATATGATTGACCGGAAGGATTTTGGCAAGGAGATTTCGCCGCTGTGGAACAACAGCAACAGCGTCTATAGCCACGCGCTGATTTCGAACGACTGCTGGCAGGCAACCCCGGGCATGACCATCGACTATGTGCGCGGCATCGCCGTGGAGAACGGCGGCACCCTTATGGAGGACTGCACGCTGGAGCATGTCTCCCGCAAAGGCGACAAGACCGTCGCATTGGTGCGCACGCATCAGGGCGAATGGGTGGAATACACCTGCGGCCATTTTGTGAACTCACTGGGACCTGGCGCACAGCAGTTCGCCAAGATGCTTGGTCTGGAGACCAACCTCTACCCTGTCAAGCATCAGGCCTTCATCACACGGAGGCTGCCCAACATGGGTAAGGCAGGCGACTCGCTCGACATGATCATTGACCGGAGGCACTATAAGGGATTCACCGCCGTCTATGGGCAGCAGTTCCTGCACACCGGACAGATTATCGGCTGCGCCTCCCCCGACACTGATGCATACGAGGCACGTCAGAACCTGAAATACAACAGCAAGGAGTTCCTCGAAATCGTTTCGGAGGTCTTCGCCGACTGGATTCCGAACTTAGCAAGCGTCGGCTTCCACGCCGTATGGTCCGGCTACTACACGGAGCCGCGCTACATTGTGGATCCGGAGGCCGGGCTGCTTGTCGGCCTGCGCGGCCACGGCTTCATGCTGGGCCAGTATCTGGCGAAAATCTACGTGGACAAGTTCCTCGGCCGCGATGTGCCTTCCTACATGGAGGACCTGAAGATCACCGGCAAAGGACTGAGCGAAAACGCCTTCAAATAAACCGCGTTACCTTCGCAAAAAGCGACGGAAACATGAAGAGACTTGTAACGACAATACTCCTGCTCTCACTCGTATGGGCAGGTGAGACCTTGCGGGCGCAGCAAACTACGGACGGGAAAAAGCCGTGGTGCAGCTATGCGGCCCTTGAGACAAGGGTGGACTTTGATATGCAGCTGATAGACAGAAGGAATGACCGGTTCAGCAGCGCATTTCAGGGCAAATACCTGAACTTCCAGCTGGACGGCTGGCTCGCCCCGAAGGCGAGCTACCACTGGCGCCAGCGCATCAACGCGGGGAACATGGGCTTTTCCACCACCTTTTTCGAGGGTACAGACTGGATGTACCTGCAATGGGACTTCGCACCGCGATTCTCCATCACCGCAGGTAAGGAGGTGGTGGCCATCGGCGGCTGGGAGTACGACCTGGCGCCCATCAGCATGTACTTCTGGTCCGAATTCTGGAATAATGTGAACTGCTACGAGATGGGGATCTCGCTCCACTATCGCACGGAACACTCACACCTCCAGGCACAGGTCACCAATTCGCCATACATCAAAACAAAAATGGCGAACCTCTACGCCTACAACCTTATCTGGTACGGCGACTTCAACTGGTTCAAGCCGATTTGGTCAACCAATCTGGTGGAATTCGAGCATGGGAAGTTTATCCATTACATCGCGTTGGGGAACAAGTTCGATTTCGGGAAGAGCTACCTCTACATCGATGTGATGAACCGCGCCTGCGACCGTCAGGACCGCTTCTTCTTCCAGGACTACACGCTCATTGTGGAGGCAAAACGGCAGGTGACCGACAGGCTGAACCTCTTTGCAAAGGGCGGTATTGACCGGCACGAACGTAATGAAATTGAAGGGTTTTATTTTGATGAGATCCCACCAGACCCCTACGACTGGGACCTTTACGTACCGGCTGGAACCTATTACCAGTATGTCGGCATGGGAGGGGAATACTATCCGCTCATCGGAAAGAACACTATCCGGCTGCACGCATTTGCGCTTATGAAAAGCGGCGACAACTGGCCGCTCACCTTCCAGGCCAACCTCGGCGTGACCTGGAAACTTGGCATAAAATAAAAAAGGCTGCCTGACGGCAGCCTTTTTTCATCGTGGCATAAGCCCCTATTTTACTTTTTTCTATCCAATTCCTTCAGCTTGGCCTCCACCGCCTCCAGTTTTGACTTGTAGTCAGGAGCGCCCTCTGGCACTTCAAGGCGGGAATAGACCATTCTGAGCATTATCAGGGTGTTCTTATCCATACCATTTATCGCCTCGGCTTTCTCAAGGAAGGGAAGCGCCTCCCGCAGCAGCTCCTGATATTGTGCCGATGCTTTTGCATATTCATCGTCATTTTCAATATCGTTCATGGCTTTTGCGATGTCAATCGAATGGTTGTAATAGCACCTTCCGAGGTTGTAATAGACGTGGTAGTTGTCCGGCTGCAGTTCGCCGGCCTTCTTCAAGAGCTCTTCAGCCTTTTCATAGTTCTTGACGTCGATCAGCTCCGTTCCCATGTTGGTCAGCAGCACATAGTTTTCCGGATCCGAGGCCAGTGCCTTGTCCATAACCTTCATGGACCTTTCAAGATCTCCAGCCCATGCATAGATGATCGCCTCCTGTACGGCATAGTCCACATCGACCTTCGCATTGGCAGACGTGTCCTTCAGCACACTGTGGCGCTTGATAACGGCAACCGCACGGTTGGTGTCGCCCTCCTCCTTGTATATCAAAGCCAGGCGGATGTAAGGCTCGTTCTTTTTCACCTTGAGATCCCTTGTCATCCTGTAATAATGCTTTTTGGCAAGGTCCATCTTTCCGCTCAGCTGCGCCGTGTAGGCATACAGATAATAGGCATCCTCGTCATCCGGTTTGCACAGGTACGTCTTTTCGGCACGGTCGAAAGCCCAGTCATAGTTCCTCTCCTTGATAGCCTTTAGAGCCTGGTCGTAAAACATGGGGTAGCAGTATTCCAATCCCTTTGCCGGTTCGGCAATCTGCATCGCCACCTTGATGTTCGGATCGAGCTGTCTTGCCTTTTCATAGGATGCAAAAGCCGAATCCAACGGGTTTTGACAAAGATTGACATACCTTGGATTGGGATTCTTCTGTATCTGCTCATTGGCAATCATCAGGTAGATGTTGCCCCTGAACATCCACGTCTTTGCATCATCCTTGGTGTCAGGATGGACGCTGGCGGCGTCAATGTAGCGCTTGGCCTTGTCCCAGTACTGGTTGCCGTATTGGTTATAGGCCGAATTCACAGCGGACTTCTGGGCGAAGAGCCCCGCACCCGTCCACGCGACCGTCATTAAGATTACAAGCATTCGTTTCATGTTTCAAATGTTTTTATGGTTATTACTCCTGTTTGTTCGTCTCTGTTTCCGTTTCGTTTTCTGTTCCGTTTTCCACCGGACCGGCGTTTTCCTCCTCACCGTTCTCTGTAGGGACCTGGGTGACCGATGCGATTTCGTCGGTAGGTTTCAGGTTTATCAGCCGCACACCTTGTGTGGCCCTGCCCATCACCCGGAGTTCCGAGACTTTAAGCCGTATAATCACGCCGTTACGGTTTATAATCATAAGATCCTCCTCGTCGTTGACATTCTTGATGGCAATCAGATGGCCGGTCTTGTCCGTGATGCTGATGGTCTTAACCCCTTTTCCGCCACGGTTGGTCTCGCGATATTCCGCCAAGGACGAGCGCTTGCCGTAACCCTTCTCCGAAACCACCAGAATGTCGTCATTATCATTATTTACACAAATCATGCCAACCACACGGTCGTCTGGCGAGGCAAGGGTCACACCCTTCACACCGGAGGCGTTACGGCCCATCGGACGGACGGTCTCCTCCTTGAAGCGGACAGCCTTTCCTGAATGGAGAGCCATCATGATGACGGCATTTCCGTCGGTCAGACGCGCATCAAGCAGAGTGTCGCCGTCGCGCACGATAATGGCGTTGATGCCCCGCTGACGCGGACGGGAATAGGCCTCCAACGTGGTCTTCTTTATGATTCCCTTTTCAGTGCAGAGCACCACATAATGGTTGTCGGTATATTCCGGATCGGTAAGCGACGTTACATTGATGACCGCCTTTATCTTGTCGTCCGGTTCGATGTTCAGCAGGTTCTGCACCGCCCTCCCCTTTGAAGTCTTGGCATCCTCCGGTATCTCGAACACACGCAGCCAATAGCAGCGGCCCTTTTCCGTAAAGAAGAGCAGATGGTTGTGGTTTGTCGCCATGAACATCTTCTCAATGAAGTCGGCGTCGCGGGCACCGGATCCGCGCGAGCCCTTGCCGCCACGGTTCTGCACCTTGTATTCCGCAAGACTGGTGCGTTTGATGTAGCCCATATGCGAAATGGTGATGACCATCGCGTCGTCGGCAATCATATCCTCAATCCTGAAATTGGCCGAGCCGGAATATTCAATCTGGCTCATCCGTTCATCACCATACTTTGCCTTGATTTCCAGCATCTCCTTTTTGATGATATCCATCTGCATGGATTCATTGGCCAGCACATCGGTCAGATATTGGATCTTTTTCTGCAGCTCGTCGTATTCCGCCTGAAGTTTTTCGCGCTCCAGTCCGGTCAGCTGGCGCAGACGCATCTCAACAATGGCCGTCGCCTGTATTTCGGAGAACTGCCACCGTTCCATCAGCCCGTTCTTGGCCTCGTCAACAGTTTTGGAGGCACGTATCAGAGCAATAATCTCATCAATCAGGTCCAGAGCCTTCAGCAGCCCCTCCAGTATATGGGCGCGTTCGCGGGCCTTGCGCAGCTCATATTCGCAGCGGCGCACAACGACCTCGTGACGGTGTTTGACGAAATAATGTATCAGTTCCTTCAGGTTCAGGGTCTGCGGACGGCCGTCCACCAGCGCCACATTGTTCACGCCGAAGGATGATTGCAGAGGTGTGTACTGGTACAGCTTGTTCATCACAACTTTGGGCATTGCGTCCTTGCGCAGCTCCAGTACCACACGCACCTTTTTCTTGGATTCGTCCCTGATTTCGGCAATGCCGTCGATGCGTCCCTCCTTCACCATGTCGGCGATATGGCTGACCATTTCCGACTTGTTGACCTGATAAGGGATGGTGGTGATTATAAGCCTGTCCTTGCCGTGAGCATGTTCCGCCGTCTCCAGTTCCACAGTGCCGCGCATAATCACCCGGCCACGGCCTGTGCGATAGGCCTGCTGTACACCGTCATAGCCGTACACCGTACATCCTGTCGGGAAATCGGGAGCCTTGACATACTGCATGAGTTCGTCCACCGTGATTTCCGGATTGTCGATGTAGGCGACCACACCGTCCACAACCTCCGCAAGGTTATGGGGCGGCATGTTGGTGGCCATGCCGACAGCAATGCCGGACGATCCGTTCACAAGCAAATTGGGTATTTTGGCAGGAAGCACGACCGGCTCGGTCAGCTCCTCATCAAAGTTCGGTTGGAAATCAACAGTCTCCTTTTCAATATCAACCATCATCTCCTCAGCCAGTTTCTTCATCCTGGCCTCGGTGTACCTCATGGCTGCCGGACGGTCCCCGTCAATGGAGCCGAAGTTGCCCTGTCCGTCCACAAGCGGATAGCGCATGCTCCAGTCCTGCGCCATGCGCGCCATGGCGTCATATACGGCGGTATCCCCATGGGGATGATATTTTCCCAAAACCTCACCCACGATTCTCGCCGACTTTTTGGTCGGATGGTTGGAAAGGTTGCCCGTGTCCCACATGGCATACATGATGCGCCTGTGCACCGGCTTGAAACCGTCGCGCACATCCGGCAGCGCCCTCGAGACAATCACCGACATGGCATAGTCAATATAGGCGTTCTTCATCTGCTTGTTGATATCCACAGGGACTATCTGCCCAAACTGCATTCCACCTTCCTGCTGGTCTGGCCCGGGGATCCCCTCATTGGTATTCTCTTCCATAGACTTTCGCTTCTACTTATTTCTAAATAATTGACTATATTTGCAATACAAATTTTTTAAACAAAATACAAAGATACAATTTTTTTCCATTCCCATCCACAAAAGAGACGATTTTTTTATTTCACTTTTTCATGTTGAAAAAAGCGGCATGGCGACAACCGCACGACATGCCTATTTGTTATAATTTTGGAATTTGCAAAATAGAGATTCATGGAGAAATGGAACTTTTCGGAAGAGACCTATGCCATCGTCCGTTACAGCAGCCAGGAGGCGCAACGGTACGGCAACAACTGCATCGGAATAGAGCATCTGTTCCTAAGCATGGTTGACCAGGACATACCTTCGCTAAACCGATTCTTTGCGACATTGGACACGGATCCGCACAGCCTGAAGGTCGGAATGGAGCAGCATATGAACGTCCGCTGCAAAGCGGACGGAAACGACGTCACAACGGCCGCGGAGAGCCTGCCGATGTACAAGCAGACAGAACGGATGCTGGATTTGTCCAACCTGTTCGCAAAAAAATTCCACAGCACAGTCATCAAACCGGAGCACCTGCTGATGGCCATGCTCTGGAAGGACGACCATCCGGTGCACGGACTGCTGAAAAGCAACGGCATAACCTACAAGAAGGCGGAGCAGTTCTTTTTTGCGGACACGGCTGAAGAGCAGCCTCGTGACAGCGCGACCGAAGCGGACGAGGAGGATGACGAGGAGGAATGGAGGGGCAGCCTCTCCTCTTCCGCCGCCACAAGCGGCAAAAGCGGCTCATTCAAGAAGAGCGGCACGCCGGTGCTGGACGCATTCGGACGCGACCTGAGCAAAATGGCCGATGAAAACCGGCTCGACCCGATTGTCGGGCGTGAAAAGGAGTTGGAGCGCATAGCCCAGATTCTGAGCAGGCGGAAGAAGAACAACCCGATTCTGATCGGAGAGCCCGGAGTCGGCAAATCGGCCATCGCCGAAGGGCTGGCCGTGCGCATAAAGGAGAAGAAGGTGCCGCGCATCCTGTTCGGGAAGCGTATTGTCAGCCTTGACATCGCCTCCATGGTGGCAGGCACAAAATACCGCGGACAGTTTGAGGAGCGGATGAAATCGGTTCTGGCCGAACTGGAGGGAAACCCGAACATAATCCTCTTTATCGATGAGATCCACACCATAGTCGGCGCCGGAAACAGCGCAGGCGCATTGGACGCATCCAACATGTTCAAGCCGGCGCTGGCGCGGGGCGAACTGCAGTGCATCGGTGCCACCACCCTTGACGAATACCGCAAGAACATTGAGGCGGACGGCGCATTGGAACGGAGGTTCCAGAAGGTGCTGGTGGAACCGACCTCTCCGGAGGAGACTGTGGAGATTCTGCAGAACATCAAGGACAAATATGAGGACCACCATCTTGTGACATATACGGACGAGGCGGTCAAGGCTTGCGTCCAACTGACCCAACGCTACGTCACCGACCGGCACCTGCCGGACAAGGCGATCGACGCCATGGACGAGGCCGGGGCGCGGGTACACATCCATAACATCCATGTGCCGGAGGAGATCACAGCCATGGAGGAGCAGCTGGAGGAGATTTCACGGAAAAAGAAGGAGGCCATCCTGCAGCAGTCATACGAGGAGGCGGCCCGCTACCGCGACCAGTACAAGCAGGTGGAGGCCGACCTTCAGAACCGGAAAAAAGCATGGGAGGAGGAGAGCCGCCGGCACAGGCAGGTGGTTGACGAGCAGGTGGTGGCAGATGTGGTTGCCATGATGACCGGCGTGCCGGCGAAACGCATCTCCAAGGAGGAGACCGAAAAGCTGGCCGGCATGGAGGAGGACCTTAAATCCAAAATAATCGGACAGGACGAGGCGGTGCAGAAGATCTGCAAGGCCATCCGGCGCAACAAGGTCGGGCTGAAAGACCCGAACAAGCCGATCGCCACATTCATTTTCCTCGGACCGACCGGCGTCGGCAAGACCTATCTTGCGAAAGTGCTTTCCGACTATCTGTTCGACAGCCCCGAGGCGATGATCCGCATCGACATGAGCGAATACATGGAGAAATTCACCATCTCGCGCCTGGTGGGCGCGCCTCCCGGCTATGTGGGCTATGAGGAGGGCGGACAGCTGACCGAAAAGGTCAGGCGCAAGCCCTACTCCATCGTGCTGCTCGATGAAATTGAAAAGGCGCACACCGACATATACAACATCCTGCTCCAGGTCTTTGACGACGGGCAGCTGACCGACGGGCTTGGCCGCAAAATCGACTTCAAGAACACCATCCTGATAATGACCTCCAATGTGGGGAGCCGCCAGCTGACCGAATTCGGAACAGGGGTCGGCTTCAACACCGGCAGCCGTCAGGCCTCCAAGGCCGAAGAGAGCAGGAAGGTGGTGGAGAATGCTGTGCGCAAGCAGTTCGCCCCCGAATTCCTGAACCGCATCGACGACATCATAGTGTTCAACCCGCTGGAACGGGAATCGATACACAAAATCATTGACATCGAACTCAAACATGCGCTGCAGCGGCTGGAGGAGATGGAAATCCGGCTCTCCCTTACCGAGGAGAGCAAAAATTTCCTGGTGGACAACGGATGGAACGCGCAATACGGGGCCCGTCCGCTGAAACGGGCCATCCAGCGATATGTGGAGGATCTGCTCTCTGACGAAATCATCAGCGGAAACGTCAAAAGAGGCGATCACGTGGAGCTGGTGGTCAATGAGGAAAAATCGGCCCTGTCGCTCCGGAAGACAGTGCATGAAGGCGAAAAGGCATGCGAATAGGGATCAACACGCGGCTTTTTGTAAAAGGGAAGATGGACGGCATCGCCTGGTATGCATACGAGGTGGTGCGGCGGATGGTACGGGACCATCCGGAGCATGAGTTTGTCTTCTTTTTTGACCGTCCCTACCCTGATGAGTATGTTTTTGGGGATAACGTGCGGCCGGTAATCCTTCATCCGCAGGCACGCCACCCGCTGCTATGGTGGTGGTGGTTCGGGGTCAGCCTGCGCAAGGCGCTGAAAAGTGAGCGGATAGATGTCTTTTTCTCTCCGGACGGTTTTGTCTGCCTGAACACTCAGGTGCGCACCGTCAACATAATCCACGACATCAATTTCGAGCATTTTCCGAAATTCCTCCGCTTTTCGCACCGGATATACTACCGGCATTTCTTCCCGAAATATGCCCGAAAGGCGGACACTCTGGCAACCGTTTCCGCCTTCTGCCGCGACGACATTGCCCGCAACTACCATGTTCCTGTCGGGAAAATCAGGGTGATCGGCAATGCGGCCGCGGAGGATTTCTTCCCACTCTCCGCTGAGGAGGCCGCCTCCGTGCGGGAGCAATGGACAGGAGGACGCCCCTATTTTGTCTTTGTCGGCACAATAAACGCGCGGAAAAACATCTCCAACCAGCTGCTGGCCTACGAGCAGTTCCGACGGAACGGACACGATGCGATGCTGCTGTTCGCAGGCTCCAAACGGCATTGGAGCCGCGAAATGGAACGCTGCCTGCGACGGATGAAATATGCCGGGGATGTGCGTTTTACCGGATACATCCCCACAGAGACCCTAAACCGCCTGCTCGCATCAGCGGAAGGATTGCTGTATGTATCTTCATTTGAAGGGTTTGGCGTCCCAATTTTGGAGGCTTTCGCCACACACACACCAGTAATAACCGCCGATGTGACCGCAATGCCCGAGGTGGCCGGCGACGCCGCACTGCTGGTGCCGCCAGACGACCCGCAACGTATCGCCGACGCCATGGGGAGGATTTTCACCCAAAAGGAGATGGTGAAGGAATTGGTCCGGAAGGGCATAGAACGGCTGGACAGCTTTTCCTGGGAGCAGAGTGCGGAACGGATTTGGGAGGCGCTTTGCCACGAAACCGCAGAAAAGGCGGCAAAGACACAATAAAAGGCACACAATCCCGTTATACGGTTTTTATTGGATAAATATCATGAACAGATACCGCATCTTTCTGGCCATCATTCTGACGGCCGTTACAGGCGTACCGCAGGCGCAGGAGCAGCTGACGCAGCTGCGTCATAACCCGCAATTGCAGCAGACAGGACCGGAACACCGGCAAAAAAGCGGCAGCACCGTACAACCGCTCACCCTGCCATTTACGGACGATTTTTCGCGTCCGGGCGTTTATCCTGACAGCGCATTGTGGTGCGACCGCACCGCCTACATCAACCGGAGCTTCGGTGTGCGTCCGCCATCCGTCGGCATTGCCACCCTGGATGCCCTGGATGCAACGGGACGCATCTATCCGCACGCAAAAAAAACGCCCTTCCCTGCTGACACGCTTACATCCCGACCCATCAGGACCGATTCGCTCTTTTCTCCTATAGCCCGTCCCATCACCGCTGCGGATTCGCTCTATTTCAGCTTCTTCTATCAGCCTGGCGGCGGACTTCGCAACCATCCGTGGGAGGGCTTGGGCGATGTGCCGGAAGGCACCGACTCGCTGATTCTGGAATTCGGATACCAGCCGGGAGATTCCGTACTTGCGTCCGATTCGGTAACACTGATACCAAGGGTGGAATGGATTCCGGTATGGTCCGGCGGCGGAATGTCATTGAAAGAGTTTGCCGGCACATTCCATCTGGATACCACCGTGCTGTTCCGGCAGGTGATGATACCGCTCACCGACAGCCGATTCTTCAACCACGCGTTCCAGTTCCGCTTCCGCAACCTTGCATCCTTGGAATATACTGACGAGAACCCCACCTGGGCCGGCAATGTGGATTACTGGAACATCGACTATGTCCGGTTGGACCGCGGACGCGGGATAAACGACACCTTCATAGATGACATAACCATCGCATTGCAGCCGGACGGCCTGCTGAAACGCTACACCGCAATGCCATGGAGCCACTTTCAAACTTCGGAACTCAGGAGCAACCTGTCGCTCAAACTGGCCAATCTCTCCAACAGCACCAAAAACGCCATGTACCGGTACACCGTCACAAATCCTGAAGGACAGACGGTAGGCCAATACGACGGCGGTTCCTACAATATCGGTTATTTCCGGAGGAACGGCTACCAGTCCTATGCTCCCCACGCCACTCCAAGCCTGAGCGGCATACAACTTGCAACCAATGCCGACACGGTGGATTTCCGCATCACACACATCCATCAGGAGGCGGGGAGCGGTGACCGGAACCCGCACAACGACACTGCCGTCCACATACAGCGGTTCCGCAACTACTTTGCCTACGACGACGGGACTCCAGAGGCGGGATACACCGTGGTGGACATCAACACATACAACACCGCCATGGCGCTTCAGTTCAAGCCAAGCCACCCCGACACGCTGCGGGCTGTATCAATGTACATAAACCAGGTGCTGGATGACGCCAACAGCTTTGACTTCACACTTTGCGTATGGAACGACAAAAACGACATGCCTGGCGACCTGCTGTACAGCCGTCCCGTATCACAGCAGAGCGGCACAAACATTTATGACTTCCAGCTGTTCTATCTGGAAGAGGCGGTTGCGGTCAGCGGGACATTCTACATCGGATTCAAGCTTTCCGGCAAGGATTTCCTCAACGTCGGGTTTGACCAGAACAACGACCACAGCGCGGAAGTGCGCTATTTCAGCAGCAACAAATGGCAGACAAGCTTCCTCAGCGGCACCCCGATGATCCGCCCGTTCGTTGGGGACGCCTGGAATCCGCAGCCCGCCGTCACGCACAAAGCCGCCGAGGATGAGAGGCTGCTCCTCCATCCGAATCCGGCACACTCCACACTGCACATACAGGCGCCGACCCACATGACCGCAGAAAATTCGACGATGGAGGTGATTTCACTTACCGGACAGCTGCTTTACCGCGGCGCTTTCAGCAGGACACTCTCCACGGAACAATTGCCGGCCGGCATGTACCTGCTCCGAATCACTGGAGACCGGCATACGATACAGGGCAAGTTCATCGTCCGATAACAGAAAGGAGGGTGCCGTTTGGGACACCCTCCTTTTTTTTCAAATGGACCGGAATATTATTCCTCCTCCAGCTCATCCAGTTTGTCGAAGCGGACCTGCTCGTAAAAATCGTTGTACTTTTCTTTGACAAGCTTTAAGGTGAAGCTCTTCAAAGCATACATCCCTTCGGAATTCTTCTCGTAGGTGATGTTCTGGAATTTCACCGTATGACCTTCACCACCGACAAAAAGGAACTTGGGGCCGGTATAGTTCGGAATGGAAGCTTTCCCGTCCTTGAAGGTGACCGTAAGTTTGTCGACACCTTCAAAGATTCTGTTCTCGCCTACAACTGTGGGAATGTCGATCTGGTTGTATTCCCCACCAGGCGTAATGTTTAATTTCCAACCATTACCTTCGGTCAATTCCTTTGTACCGGCGCTGTCCAGCACATGGATGCGGTAGGAACCTGCAATACGTTTGGCAGAAACCTTAACGGTCTTGTCCACACTGGCACTGCCAGCCTTGAATGTTGCAGTCTGCTCCCCGACCTTGTCGAAATCGACACCGCTCACTGTCACGGATGAATTGTCAGAGGCTTTGGCGTACTTGGCCAAATCGGCGTTGCTGCTGCCCAGATCGACCATGATGTTGTCCGAAGTGAAGCTGATGGTAACTTCCTCTTCCTTGTTGCAACTGCTGAAAAGCACCATGGCCGCAGCCGCTAACATTAAAGAAACTCTTTTCATTTTACTGTGTTTTTATGAATGAATTAATTAATGAATTGTCATTTGTTCAGATCATCTATTACAGAATAGGTCAAAATCAGCCTCATGCGGTTCCTGCGGTCAGGATGCGCAGGACCCTTCAGCCTCACCCTTGTGGCCTGTATGGCCGCTCCGTTGGCGACCACATACAACGGGTAGTCACCACTTATCTGTTCCGTCAAAAGATGTTGCACATATTGGGTCAGCAGGAAACGGTAGGTGGAATCCTCACCGTATTTTCCGCCAAAGAAATCACTGCCCAAGTTCAGGTAGTCCGGCAGGAAATATGTTTTGGATGAGGCCGAATCCTGCTTGTAGTACATGCTCAAGGAGGATGGGTGGAACCAAGGGTCGTAGCCGCCCTGCACCTCAAAATCAGGGGCCATGACCAGTTCCGCCTTGTGCACAACGACACGCCGCCCCGCATATCGCCCTTTCAGCCCCGGAAAGCGCAACTGCACCTTGACGCCACCGGAGGCCTGCACGTAGAGCGAGCGGGATGCCCCATCATATTTTTTTTCTGTCACCTGCCTTTTCAGTTCCGCCTCGGCATCCGCATAGCCCTGATGGTCAATCCGGGCGAAATAAACCGAAGAATCGTTGGAGACCAGCTGGAAGATCAGGCTGTCATGTTCCTGGTTGTGATAATGCAGCGTAATCGCGGTCAAACCGTTAAGAACATCCAAATAGGCCAGGCACCCTTTCGATTCCTTTCCTTCAGCCTTCAGCATCAAACCTTTGAAATAGGGAAGGAAATTGGCGTTGTTGGACAATTCCGGAGAACCGGACTTCAGCAGCATTTTCTGGGTGAAATAATCCTTGTCCAATGCAATGCGCAGCTGTGCGGACTGCTCCTCACCCGTCACAACCACCTTTTTCAGAGGATGCACCTCCACCTGTCCAACCTTTGCCAACGGGGCGGGCAGCACCGCAAGATCCCGCACGGAATAATAGCTGGAATCCTTGTGCATGGCTTCGTCCAACTCATACACTCCGATTTGCAGCCTGTTTGCCGTGTCCCCGAAAAAACCGGCATAGGGAATGGAGAGAATTACCGAATCCAGCTCCGCATCCGTACCGAAATTCACCGCATCGGCGGAAAGCCTGAACTGGATGAACAGATGCGAACGGACGGTGCCGAACAGCGGATCCTCAACCCATCCGAAAACCTCTGCGCTCATCTTGCTTGTCCGGATGGAATCCTCCGCAATTGAAAAGGCCTGAATGTCATCAATTGTGTCTGTACGGATGACATCGGAAGGCCTGAGAGTACCGCCCACACGGCTCTCCTCCTCCTTGCACGCCATGGCAAGCACGGCCAAAAGAATCCATCCAAAGAAAACTATTTTTTTCAAAACAAATTAATTTATGATTCCAGTATCCGCTCGTACAAGGCAATGTAATCCGGCACAAAATCCTCCTGGGGATGCACCATGTGCAGCTTGTCCGACTCATAAATATAATCCTTAAGTTCCGGAAGAACCTCCTCATGCGCGATGACCGCCGCATCCGAATAGTCAATGGCCAGTTTGGTGGTCGACAAATAATTGGCGCCTTTGTACAATGCCGCATCCTTGGCAGGGACATTGGTGGATTTCAGCTTGGTGGCAAAAGAGCGGTTCAAGTTCCGCTGGAACGCGTCGTTGTAGACAGAATAGATGACTTTTGAAAATGCGAACAGGGGATTGTCCATGTAAACCTTCTTCACATATAAAGGAATCAGACAGGTTATCCACCCGTTGCAATGGATTATGTCGGGGCTCCAACCCAAATTTTTCACCGTCTCAAGCACACCTTTGGCAAAAAAGATGATGCGTTCGTCATTGTCCGCATGGAATTTGCCGGTCTTTGGATCCGAAAGAATGCTTTTACGGTAAAAATAATCTTCATTATCAATAAAGTATGTCTGCATACGAACCGAAGGGATGGATGCGACCTTGATAATCAGCGGATGGTCATTATCCTTGATGATAATGTTCTGTCCCGAAAGACGAATCACCTCATGCAACTGGTTGCGCCGTTCGCTCACCAGACCGTAACGGGGCATGAATGTGCGGATGTCTATGCCGTTTTCTTGAACCGACTGCGGCAAAAAACGGCCGATTGTGGAGAGATAAGTATCCTCCACATAGGGCGTAATCTCTTGATTCACATAAAGTATCTTATACGCTGGCATCGTTGATTCAATTGCGGTTTTATCGTATGCAAAGATACGAAAAAAACAAATGTCATTTGCTGTTCCGCTTGATTTTAATTTTCAACAACCAGCATCACCGGCCCAAAAAGCCCCATCGGCTGTAACGGCTGGTTTTTGGTGCCACGGTTGGTCCAGTACTGGGCGACTTCATTATCCGTCAAAGATTTCACATAATTGCCAAGTGTCGTGGTCACCCTGATTTCAAGCAGGTTATCCCCCTCCTTCACACAAGAGTCAGGGATGGTGTAGAAATGGTTGCCATACCAGTGGCAGCCGATTTTCTCCCCGTTGAGATAGCATTCCGAGATACCCTCAACGCGGCCCAGATCAAGCAGAATGCGGCCCGGCCGTTTCACCGGCACATTCGTGCAATACCTTGCGACGCCGGCAAAGGTGCTGTCCACCTTGCGGAGATCCGCCAGTCCCCCTTCCATGTGCACATTCAAATCGCCGCCAGAAAAATACCACATCTCCACATCCCAACTTGTCAGCTGCATCCAGTCGGCTGCGGTGGATGCCTGCTGCGGTTTTTCCTGTACCGCGCGTCCCTGCTTTTTCTCAAACACCAGCAGGCGGGAACCGGCCGGCTCCAGAAAGAGATGTCCGGAGGCAGGCTTCCGCTCGCCCGTCTCCAGATCCCACACATACAATTGCTTGCCCTTGCTGATTTCTTTCGGGAAACTGACATTCATGTCGCAGGAATGGTAGCGGTGGCTGTTGGAGATGAAAAAGACATCGTTGCCGTCCGAGGTGCGGTAATGCACCTGCATCACATAGGGATCAGGGGCGTCAAATGTCAGGGCATGAGGAAGGTTCAGACGCTCCTGCAGCTCAGCATACCAGGCAATGTAATTGGAATCGGGCTTATGCACAAAATGATACCTGTCCCCATATTGGCGGATTGCCTTCATGCATTCAGCCACCCTGGCATCCGCAGCAGCATTGTCGGGATGCATCCCTAAGGAGCGGCACGGCTCCTTCTCCACGCAGACCACACGTCCGCCGGATGCCACAAAGCGACGGAGCTGCTCTGCCGTTTCGGGAGAGACGCTCTCCACATTAATGAGGAACAAGGTACCGTATTTTCTGGTTCCGTAACAGATATTACCCTTTTCCATCCTCGCCTGCCGCAGTATCCGTTCCGACACATAGTCGCACGAGCCGCCGTTCTTTACAATCGCCTCCCAAATCAAGGTCTGGTAAGGCGCGTGAATTGCGGACGGGAAGGGCTCGTTCTGCATCCCCATTTTGCCCCACATGTCGGCTGTGGGCGTAAGGATTGCGATGTCGGCGACATTCTCACAATTCTGCAGCACCGTGTACAATCTGGCCTTATAGTCGTTATAGAGATGGAAATAGGGCCACCACGGGTTCCGTTCGTTGTAATAGGCGCCATAGCGTATCCAACCCGGGAACGGGGCTTCCGGCGGCATATAGTTGAAGCCGTGGAAGACCGTACCGGTAATACCGCTGCAGACCGTCTGGTCGCCGCCTAACTTCAGCTCCTGCAAAGTCATGTTGAACACACGGTATGTATTGGTCATCTCCTCACAGCTGACAATCCGTCTGCCGTTCAGATGCGCGGCAGAGGAGACATACTTGTTAATCATCGTGTAGGCACGCCCGCGCCGGTAATCAATTTCGGACATCTCCTCACCCGGACGATGCTTCAGATAATTGGTGGTCCAGGACTCACCCTCCGGAATGGAGACGCACATGCTGCTTTCCAACGGGAAGAAACCACGTCCGTAAGCCTGTGCGCGGGACTGCACCCCAAGGGAATCGGCCCAGCGGGCAAACACACGCATAAAGCGCTCCTCCAGCAGTTCGGCCTTCGTGGTCTCAAAGTCATAGCGCACCCGCTCTATCACCTGCCGGAGCGAATCTGTCACCGCTATCGGAGGCTCATAGGATGAGACATTACCCATTTTTCCGCCTTCAAAAAGCAGAAATGGAAGATAAGGCATGACATCATATCCGCGCCGTTTTTTGAATTCGGCGGCCATGTCGTCGCACCAGTTGGAGCCCTCAAGTTCCATGCTGTCGGTGAAGAAGGCGCGCAGATAGCGGCGCACCGCCCCTATCCGCCGTTCGATAGCGGACGACATCCGGAGCAGGTAGCGCAGCACAGCCTCCGCACTGTAATGGTTCAGCACCGGCCCGTCCGCGCCCCAGGCACCGTCAATCACCTTCAGGAAGCCGTTAACCTTGACCAAAGCGGCAAGCGTATAGCTGCCGGCAGGAAGCTGATAGCGGAAAACGCCATTCTTTTCATAGGGCATCAGGTCGATTGCATCGCGCACATCGGCACAGGGCGTTTTGACCAGCAGCAGCCGTTGCAGCTCCATTGTACGCCCCAAATATGCCGAGGAGACCTTCGGATCGGCCATGGCCAGCAGCGCATCCCTTGAAACCTCCAATGTCATGGGGCCGGTGAGCTTGCGGGTGCAGTTCACCAGCAGCTGCGCCCGGTCAGAAGCCGGCAGATGTTCGCCTCCATACGGCCAGCCGGAACCGACAATCAGGTCGGTTGTCATGCCGAGCACCTTGGCGGAATCCAGCACGGTTTTCAGCAGGTCGATCCACTCGTCTGAGAGCCATTTCACCGAAGGTATGCCCATATCCTGATCCCCATGGGTCGGAAATTCAATCGGATTAATTTCCACCCCTCCGATACCAGCCGCCTTCAGCACATGCAGCTCCCTGACCAGTTCGCCGGCTTCGACCTTGTTGCCGTTCCACCACCAGCGCACCATAGGCCGGTATGACATCGGCGGATTCTGAAACAAAGAATATATCTCCGATGTGCCCAACGGCTTTCCGGAGGATTGGGGATGGACGCACGTCAGGGAGAACAGACATGCAACAAAAACCAATGGAATAGGGGTTCTCATGATTTTACAATACCGATATGAACAAATAACAAAATGCAAAGATACGAAAAAAAGGGGTGCCATTGCGGCAATCTCCATGAAAAAACTTATACACTTTGCCCTGTGTAAAAAAAACAGATGCAAACAGCCCGATTCCATGCGGATTATATTTAATTTTGCCGAAAAAACAGGATGAAGAGATTATTTCTGCTATGTATACTGGCCACAACAGGCCTGATTTCCCAAGCACAATACAACGCCATGCCATCTGTTGTCTCGCTGACCATAGGCATCGGGAACCTCCATTACGGAAAAGACTATCAGACCACGGTGCCGCCGATGATGGCATCCTATGAACTCGAATGCATGCCCGACGCCTTCGGCGCAAAAGGGCTGACCATCGGCTTCGGCGGAAGCGCAGGATTTATGGCGGTCCGCTCCACAACAGTATATGGAACAGCCGTACTCCATTCAAACATTTCGGAAATGCTGGTGGCGCTCAAAGTCACCGGACATTACCAACTGCTGCCAATAGATGACCTGGACACCTATGGCGCGGTGCTGCTCGGATGGGGAATAGCCGGAAGCGTAAACAACTGGGAGGGGGACCCTGAGACAATTGCAATAGCCAAAAGCATAAGCAGGGAGCATTTGGAAAACATAGGCGGGCCCTTTTTCGGATTCATGGCAGGCTGCCGCTACTGGTTCACAAAACAACTGGCCGGCAACGTGGAGATAGGCTATGGCCCGGCCTTCCTTAATATAGGCGGAAGCTACCGCTTCTGAACGGCGTACAACAATTCGACATCATCCAGATACAACCGGTCCTTGCCGCTTCCTTTCCCGGCCTCCCTGTTGGTGGTGAAAGAAATCAGTATGTATTTCGGCTGGATAGTGGGATTAACGTATTCGAACGGAACCGTATAGCAATACCATCCACCTGATTTGGCAGTAAACTCCAGAACAGCCATGCCAACCGCATGG
Organism: uncultured Bacteroidota bacterium; assembly: GCA_902774175.1. GTDB lineage: Bacteria > Bacteroidota > Bacteroidia > Bacteroidales > WCHB1-69 > UBA1195. The sequence goes on along the minus strand of CACYHG010000027.1, from coordinate 871 downwards.
GAAGCCTCCTCGTCAACTTCCGGATCACGGTAATTGTAATCGTCATGAATGATTGCGCTCATCCGCGCACATTGTGCAGCATCCGGACAATCAAATTTGGCCCAAAAACGGATGGCATCAGGCTTTGTGGTTAGCTGCTGGTTGAAATCCGGCAGACGGCAGGCGGTAAAATTATAGTTGTCCTTACTCTGCACAGAGGTGCTGCCCATAAAGACACGGCCTGTGGTAAGATTCCCATTCGCCACGACACCCAATACAGAACGGGCATAGACACAGACGCTGTAGCGTCCTTCACTGCCAGGGCGGACATCAGATGAGGAATCCACCTGCTGGGCCTTGCCCGCCATAATGGCCAGACCTGTTCCGTCCGCAGACATGTAGGAGTTCCAATGGCAAGGCTCCAACTCCTTGCCCGAACCCTCCCAACACTCAAAATCACCGTTCAGAATCTGACTGAACGAAACCGTGTCCGTCGGGACCACACCGCCACCTCCGGGAACAGGTTCCTTTTTACATGATACACAAAGGGATAGTGTAAGCGCTGCAATAAAATAAATCCTTTTCATAATCATTTAACGTAACATAATAGATATTATTGTAAAGACGCCATAATATGACGTCTTTACAGGGTGTCCCTGTTGGGACGCAAAAATATGACATCCATACACGGACGGCAATATGACGCAAAAAGGGACGCCATAATATGACGTCTTTACAGGGTGTCCCTGTTGGGACGTAAAAAAAATGCAGGGATAACATATCCCTGCATTAGAAAAAACCAGGCGACGACCTACTCTCCCACACGGGTGCAGTACCATCGGCGCGGGCGGGCTTAACTTCTCTGTTCGGAATGGGAAGAGGTGGGGCCCCG
>CACYHG010000026.1 GCA_902774175.1 uncultured Bacteroidota bacterium | reverse complement strand
TCGCGTCCGGAAGACAGGATTGTGGCACGCGCCTACAACGCCACACTCAGCATGGCAGACATCCAATGGATGCAGGCCGATTTCAATAAGGATTCGGAAGAGGTGGAAATACGTCCGGAATGTGTGACGGAATGGGTGGAGAAGCAGGTGATGGTCCATGCCGCCAAAGCCGCCCTTAACCGGCAGGAGCGGAACTTCGACCGCGAGCTGAAGGACTATTACGAGACCCTGCTTGTCGACGCATACGAGAACAAGGAGGTGGAGAAGCTGCTGGACAGGAATGTGACGGAGGAGGAAATCCTGCAATACTATCAGGAGCACAAGGATGACTTTGAAATACACAAGACCATAGTCCGCATGAACTACGCCAAGTTTCCGATAGGCTTTTCGCAGACGGAAACTGTCCGCGCACTGCTTGACAAAGGCCTCAGCCGCACCAAGGCCGAACAGGAGAGACTGGAGAAAATCTGCTACGAATCGGCGGAAAACATGTATCTGGAATCCAACTGGGTCGTGTTTGACGACATTCTCAAGGAGATTCCGATCAGCACCAACAACCAGGAGCAGTTCCTGCAACGCAACAAAAGCGCTGAAATAACAGACAGCAATTCTGTGTATCTGGTATATTTCTCCGACTACAAGATCAACGAGACCTATTCCCCGATTGAGAACGAAAGGGAGACCATCCGCAACAGGCTGCTGGATGTCAGGAGGGTGGAACTTAGAAAGGAAATACGCAGAAAAAACATCGAAAAGGCACGCAAAGAACATGAAATCCAATATGAAATCAAACTGTAACATAAAAAAGGCGCTGCTTGTCGGCTGCCTGATGGGCCTAAGCGCCCTTCTGCCCGCGCAGACGGTCATTGATGAGATAATAGCCTCGGTCGCGGGGCAGATCATCACCAAATATGACCTGGAATATGCCATACAAAGCTACAAATACCAATCCGGAATATACAATCTGGAAGACGAGGAGGAGCTGCGATGCCGGATATTGGAGCAGCTCATTTTCCAAAAGCTGCTGATAGACCAGGCCAAGCTTGACAGTGTTGAAATTTCGGAAGAGCAGATTACCCAACGGATTGAAAGCAGCATCCGGATGCAGGTTGCAAGGGCCGGAAGCATCAAGCGGCTGGAGGAGGCATACGGAAAAAGCATATCGGAAATAAAGAAGGACGCCCGTCAGGTGGTCAGGGACGACTACATGGTCAACCAGATGCAGCAGAGCCTCACCTCCGGCATCAACGTCACATACCAGGATGTGCGGGAGTATTACCAGCAGATTCCGGCAGACAGCCTGCCCACCCTGCCGGTGGAATACGAAATTGCCGTCATCACAAAAGTGCCGACGGTCAGCGAAATTGAAAAGGAGGCCATAAAGGAGCGGCTGACCGGCTACCGCAACCGTATTCTGAAGGGGGAGAATTTCTCAACCTTTGCACGGCTCTATTCCGAGGACCCCGGCAGTGCCTCCAAGGGGGGTGAACTTGGTTTTGTGAACCGCGGGGAGCTGTATCCGGAATTCGAGCAGGTGGCATTTGACCTGAAACCGGGCGAAATCTCCCCTATTGTCGAGACGAGGGCTGGGCTGCACATCATCCGCATGATAGAGCGGCGCGGCGACCAGGCCAACGTGGCGCACATCCTGCTGAAACCAAAACCATCCGTGGATTCAATGGTCCGCACGCAGCACTTTCTGGACAGCGTAGCCCAACTGGTTCGCAATGGCGGCTGGAGCTTTGACAGCGCGGCCCGGACATTTTCGGACGACCCGAACAAGATGAGTGGCGGAACGCTCATCAACCCATACACGGCATCATCCACATGGACCGAGGAGCAGCTGGACCAGACCGCCATGTACACAATACGCCGGCTGAAGGAGGGCGAATGTTCGGATGCCGTACCTTTCGTCACTGAGGAGGGCAACCAGGCCTACCGGCTCATATTCATCAGGAAAATCCACCCCGAACATGTCATCAACCTGACCGATGACTACGAAAAGGTGAAGAACGCCGCGCTTGAGGCACAGAAACAGAAGGCGCTCGTCAAATGGGCGACACGAAAGATAAGGCTGACCCATGTGGAGATCAACCCCAAGTACCATCATTGCGATTTCTCTGAAAACCTTGGCATCAAATTCTGACCATGCAGCTATTTTACTCAACGGAAATTGAAGGGCAATACGGCACGCTGCCGGAAGCGGAGGCAAGACACTGCCTGCGCTCCCTGAGGCTCCGCACCGGCGACACCATGCAGGTCACGGACGGATGCGGAAAGCTCTACACCGCCGTGCTGCTTGACCATCAGGACAAATGCTGCCCCTTCTCCATCAAAAATGTTGTGGAGATGCCCGAACCATTTCCGTTCCGCCTGCATCTGGCCGTCGCCCCGACAAAAAATCCGGACCGATATGAATGGTTTGTGGAGAAGGCGGTGGAGATCGGTGTCACGGAGATCAGCTGTCTGCAGTGCGAACATTCTGAACGGACATCAGTCAAGGCGGACCGGATTGAACGGCTGATGGTTTCGGCAATGAAGCAGTCGCTCCATTTCCGGCTGCCGCTGTTTCACCCGAAAGTGACAGCGGCCGATTTCATCAGGCAACAACATGAGGGAAGCCAACGCTTCATCGCATGGTGCGGCAGCGACGGGGACTCCCTCCCTCTGAAGCAGGCCTGCAAGCCCGGAGGCGATGTCATTGTGCTGATCGGACCGGAAGGTGACTTCAGCCCCGAAGAGGTCGGTTTGGCAAAACAGCATGGGTTCCAGACCGTCTCGCTCGGAAACAGTCGTCTCCGGACCGAGACCGCAGCAATCGTCGCATGCACAATTGTCCACTGTATTAACATGTAACATTGCTGTCATGAGAAAAACACTGGTATTGTTCCTGGTCATTCTGCTTCCGAAGCTGTCCGCGGCCCAAAGTGTCGGGCTGGTGCTCAGCGGCGGCGGCGCGAAGGGGCTGGTGCATATCGGTGTCATACGGGCATTGGAGGAGAAGGGCATACCTATCGACTACATTGCCGGAACCTCAATGGGCTCCATTATCGGAGGGCTGTACGCCGCAGGCTACACCACGGAGGAGATGGAGGCGATTTTCCGTTCGGATGAGATCAGCCTTTGGATGAACGGGGAGGTTGACAGCCGGTACATGTATTTTTTCAAGAAATCCCAGCCAAACTCCACCTGGCTTCAGATTAACTTTTCGCTTGACTCGTCACTGTTCACCCCCACAATCCCCACCAACTTCATCTCACCGAAACAGATGGACCTGGCCTTTGTGGAGATAATGGGGGCGGCGGACGCTGTGTCCGGCGGGGATTTCAACCGGCTCATGGTGCCTTTCCGGTGCAACGCGACCGACATAGGACAGCGCAAGGAGGTGGTTTTCCGTAGCGGACCGCTTAAGGACGCCGTCCGTGCATCAATGAGTTTCCCGTTTGTCTTCAAACCACTTGTCCTAGACAGCTGCATCCTGTATGACGGTGGCATGATGAACAATTTCCCGACACACATTATGGAGGAGGACTTCCATCCGGACTACACCATCGGCGTTATCGCCTCCCAGATGTTCTCATCCAACCCGACCGAAGAGGATCTCATCTCCATAATTTCCAGCATGATCACCGAGCCAAACCGGACGGAGGCCACCATGAACGGCAAAGGCATAATCCTGAAGCCGCCCGTTCCCAACGACCTGGGGGTTACGGACTTCGCAAACGGAGTTTCCCTCATTGATGTCGGCTACAGATACGCATTACAATTCATTGACAGTATACGGAAGGATGTCAGCCGTGAAAACCCGCCGGAAAATGTCACGGAGAAAAGGGAGGCCTTCAACAACAGCATTCCTGTCCTCTGTATTGGCGGACTTAAAATAAACGGGCTCTCCCCCTATCAGGAGAAAATCATCCGTCCCATCCTGCTTAAGGATGATGAGGTCATCTCCATCGGAGAATTCAAAAAACGCTATTCCAAACTTATGCTGGAGGAGAAAATAGAAAGCATCTACCCCCACATCGCCTACGACACGCTCAAGCAGAACTATTCCGTCATGCTGGACATCAAAAAGAAAAAACCTTTCAGCTTCAAGTTCGGCGGACACATATCGACAGGAACCTACACCACACTCTACACTCAGCTGATGTACCAGACACTCGGACTGCAGTCCATAAGCACCGGCGTGGACGCCTATTTCGGACGCTACTACAACGCCGTGGTGGGTCTGCTCCGGCTCGACTATTTCCAGCAGCCTCCCTTCTACCAGCTGGTCAAGTTCGGAACACAGAGGTGGAACCATTTCGATGCAACAAACAGGCTGAAGTTCATCGGAGAGGAGACGACCTATTACCTGGTGGAGAAAAACACCTTTTTCCATTACACGCTCGCCTTCCCTATCGGACAGAAATCGCAATGGAAGACCGGTTTCACACTCTTCCGTGAGAACAACAGCTATTTCCAGAACCGGAACATCTCCGCCTTCGACACCAGCGACATCAACATATTCAGAGGCTACAAGTTCAATGCCGTATACGAATACAACACCACCGACTTCATGTATTTCTCCACACAAGGGACGCACATCCAGGTAGAGGTCGCCTACCAGACCGGCTCGGAGACCAACCTGCCCGGGAACACATCCCTCACCCCCATTGTGCTGGGCAACACCCACTCATGGTTCACCGTAAACGGAAAGCTCTCCTCCACCCTGAAAATGATTGACCATTACCGGTTGGGGCTATATGCGCATTTAGCCCTCTCAAACCAGCCGATGTTCGCCTCCTTCACCTCCACGAACCTGCATTCAAACACATTCGCACCAACTCCGGAGAGCGACATCTCATATCTGCCACAGTTCCGCAACCCCAATTTCGCCGCTGTCGGCGTAAACAACGTGTTCACCATCTACAAGCAGTTCCAAATCCGTATGGACGCCTACTATTTCCAGCCCTTCTGCAAAGTGGACGAGAACGCCGACAACACCGCAAAGCAGCAGAAAATCCTGTTGGAGGAATTCTCCCTGCTGCTTTATGCCGCAGTGGCCTACCCGACAAAACGGGGACCCATCGCACTGTCGCTCTCCCTTTACCCACAAAGCGGCAACAGCGTGATGGAAACCCTGCTCAACATAAGTTTCGGATATCTTCTGTTTGAAAACAAAATATTTTAACAACCATGAGAATAACAAAGAACATACTTTTGACACATCTGCTGCTGTTCGGCATGCTCGGCGCAACCGTTTGCACGGCACAGACAGGCCGTTTCCGTGCGAACCTCAACTGCATGTCTTTCCACCTTCCGGATGACACCAGCTATCTGGAGCTCCAATATCTTATTTATGGGGACGGTCTGCATTACAAGAAGGTTGCCGATGGCAAATTCCAGGGAATTGTCCGTGCCGACCTGACCATAAAGGCGACAGACGGGAGCGCATTCATAATGGACAGGACATTCCATTTCCTCACCGCCGCCTATCCGGACAATCATGCGGACAGCAAAAACAACAATTATAACCTTTCACGGATTCCGCTGCCTGCCGGGAAATATGAGCTCTACCTTTGTCTGCGGGACGAAAACGACAGCAACGGGAACCCGATCTGCCACCACACCGTCATCGACATGAGCTTTGACCGGAACAGGGTTTGCGCCTCCAGCCTGCAACTGGTCGGCGCCTATTCGGAAGGGAAGGCCAACAGCATATTCTCAAAAAACGGCATCAGCCTGATCCCCTATTTCTCACAGTTCTACCCTTCACAGGTGGACACAATCACCTTCATGTGGGAGGTCTACAACACCGACAAGGTGTTTCGGAAAGGCTCCGCCGGACAGATCGAGTCGAGCATCACAACGGAACATGGGCAGGAGGCTGTCCAAGGCCTCTACTGCGCCTCCCCGGTCGACCCGACAGCCAAACACATCCATTTCCTCTCCATCCCAATTGACAACCTGCCTTCCGGAAACTATTACCTGCACAACAAGCTCTACGCTCCGGACGGGACCCTGCTTCTGCATGACAGCCTCTTCTTCCAACGGAGCAACCCATCACTCAGTCTCCCACCGGCTCCGGAACAGGCCAGCCTTCCGATCGACACGCTGAAACAGTTCATCGACTATCTGGTTCCGATTGCGAAAAACGAGGAGATCGATTTCATCCGCAAAGCCAAGGACGAACAGGACTACGAGGTGCTGGCTGACTTTTTCCGCAACTTCTGGGTAAATCGGAACCCTGTTGATCCGTGGGACGCATGGTACCAATACTACGGCAATGTCAAAAGGGTGAACAACAACTACACCACCCTGCGGTTCAAGGGATACAAGACCGACAGGGGCTTCTACTACCTCAAATATGGGGCTCCGAGCGACATCGAATACCATCCGATCGAAGACGGGCTCAACCCTTACGAGATTTGGATATACTACCAGCTTGACAACCAGACGGACGTCTATTTCATTTTCGGCGACCTTGACCTGAACACAAAGAACTACACAATGATATGCAGTAACAAAAGGGACGAGGTCTTCGACCCGCGCTGGAAATTCAGGCTCAAACCCAAGGATGCCCGTCCCATCGACATAGAAATGACAGAATAGAAAACAAATAAATAATTTTAAATACTAAAACCGGATTAGACATGAACCTGTTTGTATCAATGATCATCCTTTTTGTGCTGGGGTACCTGCTGATTGCCCTCGAGCATCCCATCAAAATCAACAAATCGGCCACATCGCTGCTGCTGGCCTGTGTGCTATGGGTCATCATGGCCGTAGGCGGCAAGGCGGTGCTTTCCGACCCGACAGCATTCCACCAGTTCCTGATCAACAACCCCGGAAGCAGCTATCTGGACTGGCTGGTGCATGGCGAACTTGTCCACGCTTTGGGCGAGACAGCCGAAATAATCTTCTTCCTGCTGGGCGCCATGACCATTGTGGAGCTTATCGACACCATGGGCGGATTCAAGGTGATCACCGACAAGTTGCAGACCACCAAAAAGGTGAAGCTGCTCTGGCTCATCTGCCTGCTGGCCTTCTTCATGTCGGCCATTCTGGACAACATGACAACCGCAATCGTCATGGTGGCAGTGCTGCGCAAACTTATCGGAAACAAGAAGGAGCGCTGGTATTTCGCCGGCATGGTGATTCTTGCCGCCAACGCGGGCGGAGCATGGTCTCCTATGGGAGATGTCACCACCATCATGCTCTGGGTCGCCGGCAAGGTTTCAGCCACCAACATCATACTGGTGACTTTCCTCGCCAGCCTGACGTCAATTTTGCTGCCGTTGGTAATCATGTCCTTCTTCCTTAAAGGAAACGTGGAACGTCCGGAAACAGAGGAGACACACCTGAATGCCGAATATGTGCTGCCCCATTGGGAGAGCGTGCTCTTCCTATGCATGGGTGTCGGCCTGCTGATGTGCGTGCCGGTCTTCAAGACACTGACACACCTTCCACCCTATCTGGGCATGTTAGGTGCGCTCGGCATCCTATGGGTCACCTCCGAACTCATCCACCGCAACGTTGAGCACGGGGGTACAAACCACTACTCAATCAACGCCATCCTCTCCCGTGTGGATGTTACCAGCATTCTCTTCTTCCTTGGCATCCTGATGGCCGTGAGCGCACTGGCCACCGCCGGACACCTCACAGCCCTGTCACAGAGCCTGGACAAGCTGCCGATGCAGGATCCAGGCAAATACTACGTCATCAACCTGCTAATCGGCGTATTCTCCTCCATCATCGACAATGTGCCGCTGGTGGCAGCCAGCATGGGCATGTACTCCTTCCCGATGGACCATTATTTCTGGGAGATGCTTGCTTACTGCGCCGGAACTGGCGGCAGCATCCTGATAATCGGTTCGGCAGCCGGTGTGGCGGTCATGGGTATGGAAAAAATCGACTTCATCTGGTACCTGAAGCGCATATCATGGATCGCTCTTATCGGATACCTTGCCGGTGCCGGTGTGTACATTCTGCAAAAGAACATCTTCCCGGAAGCTGTCATGGAACAGAACAGTGAGGCCGTAGACGTGAAGATGACTCCTGCTGACATACGCAGCTACCTGACCGAAAACACATTCTACATTGTGGAAGAGAGGCCGAACCTCCCTGATGTCAAGGACAGCTCCATTGTGAAATTCTTCTGCATCGACAAGGAATCGCCGATACCATATTACGGCACCCACATCTCAACCTACTGCACACAGCATGGACAACTGGAGATTTTCAACAAGAGCGTTGACCTCAACAGGGGCAGAATCATCATAAACAGCACCGTGGGTGACACCATGGCGCCCGTGCAGTACGGCAACCGCGAGCTGGTTGTAACAAAAAGCGGCCGCGTGTTCTTTGTAACGACCAACGGAGCCTTCCCACTTAAAAAGATGGAATAATGTTTGACGATTGGTCCGACCCCGAAGATATGGAGGAGCAGGAGGAGCTTGAAGCCAGCCTCCGCCGTTTCCAACAGATGGTGGAACATGACGGTCATGCCTTTTTTGACGAGGATGAATATATCTTCATCATAGACCACTACATGTCACTGGATGAGCTGGACATGGCGGAAAGGGCCATATCAAACGCTCTTGAACGGTATCCTGACAATGTGCCGCTAATCCTCCGGCACGTCGGACTGCTTTCCGCCCGCCAGAAGATGGATGCGGCCCTGAACCTGCTTAGAAGAACCGACGCGGAGCATCCGGATGTTGACGGCATCACCCTATACGAGGAGGCGGTGCTGTACATGGACCTCCAACAATGGGACATGGCTGACGCCAAATTCAAGGCGGTTCTTGACCTGCCGAAAGCGGAACGGGAGGAGGTGATGCAGGATCCCAATTTCTACAATGACATATCGGAAATGAGTGCCATCAGGGATAGGATTGTAGTGGCGTTAGTCACCAAGGTGGAGGCCATCCGGCGCGAAACCGCCCCCATTTCTGACCTCAACGACCTGTTCAGGCACATCCATGACGAAAAAGGGTATCTGCCATACGCCATCGAAGTTTTCACCTCCCGCACCGATGAGGATCCTCTCTCCGCCCTGGACTGGCTCTGTCTCGGAAAGGCGCTCATGGAGGACGGACAATATTACAAGGCGACGGAGGCATTCAGGAACATGCAGGCCATCTGCGGGGAAGAGTCCGAGGCCACAGCTGAAATCGCCGCAATCCACATCCTGACCGGTTTTTTGCAAAGCGGCGAAAAATCCCTGGAGCAATACTTCTCGCTATGCCGCACCAGCCGTGAAGAGCGGTTGCGCTGGTACAACCAGATTGCCCAGTATGCCTACGACCGCTCCAACCTTTCAGTTTGCATGCGTTTCAGCCAGAAAGCCATCGACACCGACAACATGAACCTCTACAGCCACCTGCTGATGGCTTTGGCATTGGGAGAAAACGAACAGTACGCGGAGGCCGTGCAGGAGATGGGGAAAGTGCTGCGCATACAGCCCGACCATCTGGATGCCATGCTGCTGACCGGAGAATACCTGAAACGGGACATGCGGACGGAGGAGGCCGGAGAGCTTTTCAAAAAATGTCTCGACCTCTTTCCCGATGATGAAAAGACGTGGAACGCCTACACCCATTTCCTGATTGGTGAAGGGGAACTTGACGAAGCCATCGCCCTGCTGGAGCAGGCGGTGACTGTAATGGACCAGCCCTGTTTCCTTTACCAGCTGGCCTATTGCTACCTCAGAAAGGAGGACAAGTCCATGGGACGTTTCTATCTTAACATGGCTTACGCGGAGAGTCCGGGAGGCCTGCAGGAATTCCTTCAGACGGACAGGAACCTGATAGTCCATCCGGAAGTGCTTTCATTCCTAAACGAAATCAAATATAACAACTGATATGAAGCAATTTCTAATGGTTTATCTGAAAGGGGTCGCCATGGGCGCCTCCGATGTGGTCCCGGGTGTTTCCGGCGGCACCATAGCCTTCATCACAGGCATTTACGAACGTCTGATCAATGCCATCAAAAGCATCAACGGGAGCAACCTGAAACTTTTTTTCACCGGCCACATCAAGGAGTGCTGGAAAAACATCGACGGAACCTTCCTGGTATGTCTGATTGCGGGCATCGCCACAAGCTTCCTCTCCCTGGCCAAACTCATCACATGGCTTATCGCCACCTACCCCACCTTTGTGTGGGCCTTCTTTTTCGGCCTGATCATAGCCTCCACACTTTTCATTGGCAAGAAGGTGAGATGGGATTGGAAAACTGTGACGGCCTTTGTGCTGTTTGCCGTTCTCTCCTTTTTCATCACCTCCCCCGGAAACGCGCCTCTGAACCAGAACAACGCCCTATGGTACATCTTCATCTGCGGAGCGGTCGCCATCTGCGCCATGATCCTGCCCGGCATTTCAGGCAGCTTCATTCTTCTGCTGCTGGGAACATACTTCTACATGATGGATGCCATCTCATCCCTCCACATCACAGTGATTCTGGTCTTTTTGGCAGGGGCGGTCATCGGCATACTTTCGTTCGCGAACCTGCTTTCCTGGCTCTTCAAGCATTTTGAGATGTTGACGCTGGCGGCACTCACAGGCTTCATGTTCGGTTCCCTGAACAAGGTATGGCCATGGAAAGAGACACTAACCACCTATATGGACAAGCATGGGGTTGCCGCTCCGCTTACCCAAAGGAACATCCTGCCCGCCATGGACAGTTCGCTGCCGGTTGCGCTGCTGCTGATTGCAGTGGGCATAATTCTGGTAATCGGACTGGAAAAGGTGGCCGACCGCAAAAACAGGGCAGAAGCCTGATGAGGCAGTTCGGACTGATTGGTAATCCGGTGGCGCATAGCCTTTCACCGGAATATTTTTCCCGGAGATGGGAAAACGAAGGCATTCAGGACTGCGATTACAGGCTCTTCCCGCTCCAGAGCCTGCGCGAACTTCCGGAGCTGCTGCGTACCAACCCCGAACTGCGGGGACTGAATGTAACCTCCCCTTTCAAGGAGGAGGTGCTGGCCTTCGCCGACCGTACAACGGAGGCCGCCGCCCGCATCGGAGGAGCCAACGTGCTGGTGATTCGGAACCGGCGCATCACCATAGCATGTAACACCGACCATCTCGGTTTTGACCAAATGCTGGTAATGCTTCCCGAACTGCCCGCCTCCGCCTTGGTCTGCGGCACCGGCGCTGCGGCACGCGCCGTCCGTTTCAGTCTGGAAAGGCACAAGATACGCACCACCCTGCTTTCCCGCCGCAAAGGAGAGAATCGTATATGCTACGGGGAGGCGGACGAAACTCTAATCAGTCAGCACACGCTGATTGTGAACGCCACACCGCTCGGCATGGGGAGCCACATCGGGGAATGCCCGCCGCTGCCCTACCAGGCCCTCACCCCAAACCACATCATGGCCGACCTGAACTACCTCCCTGCCGAAACATTGTTTCTACAAAAAGGTAAGGAAATGGGCTGCAGGTGCCTTAACGGCCTCGACATGCTGCACGGACAGGCGGATGCGGCCTGGGAGATATGGGAAAAAGCGACAGAATCATTCGACATTCATATATAAATAATGCGTACTTTTGCAGTTTGTAATATTTTGAAGTAACTACATGGAAATCATTATTATACTTTTTTTAATCCTCTTCAACGGCATACTTTCGCTGACAGAAACCGCCCTGACCGCCTCGCGACGGCTGAGAATGGAGACACTTGACAAACAGGAAAAGCCCTCGACCAGACGTGCGCTCAAACTGATGGAAAAACCGCTCCATTCCCTTTCCGCCATCCAGATAGGAATAACATTGATTGGAATCCTTACCGGCGTATACAGCGGGGACACAGTGGCAAAACAACTGGAGCTGCTCCTTGCCGGCTATCCTGCAATAATGCCATACGCCGGGGCAATTGCAAAAACCGTGGTGGTATTAGCCGTCACCTACCTGACCATAGTGTTAGGAGAACTGCTCCCGAAGCGCATCGCAATGACCCGCCCGGAGAAAATCCTGCGCATAATGAGCAAATTTCTCCAGACATTAGGCAAAATCTGCGCCCCCTTCAGCTGGCTGCTGAGCAAAAGCGTCAATGTTGTGATGAAAATGTTCGGTGTCAAGGAAAAAGCTGAAAGCGGCATCACCGAGGAGGAGATTCTGGCCGCCATTGAAAAAGGCACCAACGAAGGGGAGATCCAGGAGGTGGAGCAGGACATTGTGGAGCGGGTGTTCGACCTGGGCGACCGCGACGTCGAATCGATGATGACCTACCGTAACGAACTTGTCTGCATTGACATAAACGATAACAAGCAGCAGGTGCTGAAAACGGTTTTGGAAGACATGCACAGCTTCTACCCCGTCATTGACGAGAGCCTTGACAACCTGCAGGGGGTAATCGCCCTCCGCGACCTTATTGCCTGCCTGCAGAAGAAACACTTTGACATCAGGCCGTACATACATGAAGCACAATATATTCCGGAATCTTCCACCGCCTACAACGTGATGGAGCGGTTCCGCAGCAGCAAACAGTACTACGGTTTTGTCATGGACGAGTTCGGACTGATCCAGGGCATGGTGACCGCCATTGACTTCACGGAGGCTCTCATCGGAAAAATCAGCGCGGTCAAGGCGGACGAGGAGACCATCATCCAGCAGGACGAGCAGACCTGGATTGCCGACGGGCAGTACCCCTTCTATGATTTTCTCGCCCATTTCGAACAGGAGGACATCTTCCCCGAAAACGACTACAACACCCTCAGCGGTCTGCTGCTGGAGATAGCGCAGCATATCCCCACCGAAGGCGAGCACATCCTTTGGCATGACTATGACTTTGAAATTTCAAAGATGGATGGTGCGCGCATCGACAAAGTCATTGTAAAGAAGAGGCAGGAGGCGCAGCCCGATGAACAGCCTGAACAGTAATAACGGGATATATTTCGCTGAAGAGGCGGAACAATGGCTGCGGAGACGTCTGGAAAACAACCCGGACCGTTTCATGCTTTGTGACACCAACACCCAACTCCACTGCCTGCCCCATTTTGAAAAGATTTTCGGGAAAACCGACCCCGGACACCTGATAGTCATGCCTGCAGGCGAAGCCCACAAGCAGTTGGAAACCGCAGAGGAAATATGGCGGCAGCTGCAACTTTCAGGCGCACGGAGGGACAGCCTTCTGATGAATCTCGGCGGCGGTGTTGTCTGCGACATTGGAGGATTCGTGGCCGCAACATGGAAGCGGGGAATCCCCTTTATCCATATACCCACCACACTTATGGCGCAGACCGATGCGGCCATCGGAGGCAAATGCGCGCTCAATTTCGGCGGCATCAAAAACCAGATAGGACTTATCAGACAGCCCGAAGCGGTCTGCATACTCCCCGATTTCCTGAAAAGCCTTCCGCAACAGGAAATTCATGCCGGCTATGCCGAAATGCTGAAACATGGCATCATTGCAGATGCTGGCCTGTTCCGCACGCTGCTGAAGGGAGACAGCCGCGTTCCGCCCAACACAGCGCTAATAAGGCGTTCGGTAGGAATAAAGATGGATTTTGTCCAGCAGGATACGGAGGACCGTAATGTCCGCAAGGCTCTGAATTTCGGCCACAGCATCGGGCACCTGCTGGAGGCGTTGTCCGACGGCCGCCTCAGCCACGGTGAAGCGGTGGCACAAGGCATGCGTGCCGAAACCCGCATCGCCTATGACCAGGGAATTATCAACAGGGATGACTTTCTGGAAATAGAAAGTGCCTTACATTTAATATATGGGGATTTCCCAAAACTGTCCTGTTCGCGTGAAGAGATTGGAAAACTGCTGGCCGCTGACAAGAAATGCGACAGCCGCTCACTCAATTTCAGCCTGCCGGAATGCATCGGCAAGGTGCGCACCGACTGCCCTGTTTCCACGGAGGAGGTCTGGAATGCCCTTCAGACTATTGGATGAGGAAACCGTTTACAAGATTGTAAGCCTCACTTATGGCAGTCTCCAGGTCATCGTTTACAAGGACATAGTCAAACTGTTTGGAAAAGGAGATTTCATAATCCGCCCGCTGCAGACGTTTCTCCACCGATTCCGGCGTCTCCGTACCACGGGAAAGCAGCCGCTGCCGCAGCACCTCAATTGAGGGAGGCATCACAAAGACCGCAAGCGCACGGTCGCCGAAACGCTCCTTTATGGAGAGCCCGCCCTTCACATCCACATCGAATATCACATGATGGCCGTTACCGGCTATACGGTCAACCTCCGAAAGAAGCGTGCCGTAATACTGGCCGGCATACACCTCGTTCCATTCCAGGAACTCACCGGCATCCACCTTCTCCATGAACTGTTCAGGAGTGAAGAAATAGTAGTCCCTTCCATCGGTCTCGCCGTCCCGTTTCTGCCGGCTGGTGGCCGAAACGGAAAACTCCAGCGGCAGCTGCCGCGCCATCAAAGCCTTCAGTATGGTCGTCTTTCCGCAACCGGACGGTGCCGACAATATGATAACCTTGTTCTCCATAGCTTATCTGCGTTTTTTGTTCTTCGCCGGACTTATTGTCGGTGTAACCTCCTCATCATCCTGCCACGCATTGACATATTTGTAATTGCTCAGACGGTAAATGTGGCAGAAGCTGTTTTCATAAGTCTGCTGGGCGCTCCTGACATAATGGAACTGCGTGCAGAGCAATGGCAGCTTAAGGTCATTCACCTCCAGACCGAATCCGTTTCCGTATTGTATAAGTGCGGTAAGGAAAAAACGGGTGATGTCGTAACCCTGGAATGCGAAATGGTCCAGCGTCGGCTCCAGATTGTACCTTTCGCGGAAACGGTCAATGAAGCGTATGACCTCAGGATCCGAATAGTCCACAAAGAACTGGTCGATGTAATGGGTCTTCAGACGGCTGTAGTATTCGGTCTCGATCTTGTCGTATTTCCGCCAGTCCGAAGAGGTGACAAGCGTCACATTTTCCAGCTCCTTCCTGTTCATCGACTGGATGAAATTGGTGACGGTAATCTCCCCGTCAAAGAAAGCGACAACGAAATTCTCGCATGTGGGGTTAAGCGAAGCCTGCACAGCGGCCACCCCGCCCGACTTGTAGTTCACCTCCTTGACCGAAATGCCAGGATTGTCCTGCAAAGCCTTCATCATGGAGGAATGGTAGACGGAAATGCGCTTGCTGTCAGAGCCGCCGTTGTTCAGCAGCAGCACCTGCGCCTTGGAATAGTGCTGGCGGATATATTCGGCAAGGTTCACCGCCTGATGTCCGAATGTGGCCATAGTGCGGAAAAGCTGTGCGGAAGTCTCAACTGGAGCCACCGTAAACGGATTGATGATCATGATGTGGTGATTCTGCGCATAGGAGAGCATCGTCCGGAAATTCTCACGGAAAAATGGGCCGATAATCAGATCGGCATCCGCGAAAACCCCTTCGGCAATCCAGCGTCCCAGCTCCGCATTGTTCCTCTCGTTCACATCCTTTACATAGAAATTCACCTTGACGTCCTGAACGGTGACATCCTCAACCGCCAGCATGGCCGCCTCGTAAAACTGTATGAAGTCGAAACTTTTGATCCGTTCGTAGGCCTCAAGCGTCTCAACCTTCTGCCCATCATCCTCCTGCACGCCCTCCTGCGTGTATAGCGGCAGCAGCAGGAAGACATTGTAGACCTGCTTGCGCTCCGCCACCGAAGCCACCGGTTGGCTCTCCACCACAGAAACTTCCGCATTTTCCTTTACCTCAACATCCTGCCGTACCGGCTCCGGTTCCGCCGGTTTTGCGGTGACCTGTTCCCTGCGGACTGCCGGTTGCGGCTGCGTTTTCGGTTGTGCCGCACCGGTGGCTGCCTCCTTGCGAATGATAATCTCCTGCCCTATGTCCAGCCGCTCGGTCAGACCGGGGTTCCATGCGGTCAGCTGTGCAACCGTCACACCGTACATCTTTGAAATCTTGTAGAGGCTCTCCCCTTTGCTCACCACATGTTTATGCACCACCTCCGCCTTACCGGCGTAAATCTTCAGCAACTGGCCGATCTGGATGCCGTTTTCCGTGCCGGGATTGTCCTCCACCAACCGCTCCACGGTCAGTTTGTACTGTTTGGACAACCCGTAAAGGGTCTGCCCCTTCTGCACCTCATGCATCACATACTTGCAGCCGTTCTCCACCAGAGTGTCCTTCGTCTGCGAATAGCCGGCTGTCGCCAGACCGAGAATGCAAAACAAAAATACAAAGGCAATTTTTTTCATCATACTATTATTTTTCAACATCAGTAATATCAATTTTACAGCCCAAGGCCGGTCTTTTCCATTTGTACAGGCGGCGTAGGACAAACCACAGCACAACACCCAGCAGCAGTATCTCCAACGGATCCGCAAAGGACGGGGCGGCGTCAGCGACACGCCATACGGCCGGTGTGGGCATTGCGGAATTATCCTCTGTGAAGAAGAGCAGCAGGAACAGATTGTTGGCCGTGTGCATGCCCCATGAGACCTCAATCCCGTCGTCAGCCAGCGTGAAATAACCGAAAATGAGTGCCAGCAGCAGATATTGCAGCATCATCATGGAGAATCCGTAGGCACCCACCTCAGGATTGGCGGCATGTGCCAGTGCGAAGACAACAGCGGGAACTAACCAGACCAGCCATACGCGCCTGCTCCAGACCGTCATGGCCTGCATCAGATAGCCCCGGAAGAGATACTCCTCAAACAAGGTCTGCAGCGGCACCAGCACCAGCAGCAGAGGAAGCATGCTGAAAAAAGTCCCCGCATCAAATTGGAACACATAATTTTCCCTATCTACAAGCAGCATTACAAGATGGATTAACGCAATGCAGAGGAAATAGAGTCCGAAAGCGGTGAAAAAATGGCTCCAGCGAACCTTGTCCCTCCCATTGACCACACTGCTGAATCCGCGCCGGTGCATCAGGCGCACCAACAGTATGAAGGATGCCAATCCAATAATGAACGAGCTGAACGTCGTCAGAATGTAGCTGTTCGGCGACATGCACTCCTGCAATTCAGAAAGGTCGCTGGCTATAATATTGTTCTTAAGCATCACGACCATTGTGGGAACAGAACCTATGAAGGCCCAGCATACAATCCCAAGCAGCAGCACCGCCACATACATCCCGGCATCGTTCCGCCGCCCGAAAGCGGCATACAAATGTTTCATCATGATTCCTTTTTTCTGTTTTTCAACTGGTCATAATTCAAGAAGGCAAAAACCAGGCAGCAGACGGAGAGCAGTCCTCCCGAAACCGCCATAAGCCATCTGCGCGGACGCGCCTGCTCCATCCAGGCGGAGACCGCCACCAGCACGGCGGCAAGCAGCACCATGGCATACTTCAACCCCTTCTGCAGCTTGGGGCAGCGCACTTCCGTATTCTCCCCCATGGCTATTCCCATTCGATGGTTGCGGGCGGCTTGGAGCTGATGTCGTAGACCACCCGGTTCACGCCGCGCACCTTGTTGATGATTTCGCTGGAGGTTTCGGCAAGCAGATCATACGGCAGATGCACCCAGTCGGCGGTCATGCCGTCCACAGAGGTGACCGCACGCAGCGCCACACAGTTCTCGTAGGTACGCTCGTCGCCCATCACCCCCACGCTGCGCACCGGCAGAAGCACTGAAAGCGCCTGCCAGCATTTATGGTACCATCCGGCCTTACGCAGGTTTTTCAGGAAGATGGCATCCACCTCCTGCAGTATGCGCACCTTCTCCTCGGTAATGTCGCCGAGAATCCGGATGCCCAATCCTGGACCGGGGAAGGGATGGCGGTAGAGCAGGTCATGCGGCACGCCAAGTTTCCCGCCCACCTCGCGCACCTCATCCTTGAAGAGGAAACGCAGCGGCTCGACAATTTTGAGGTTCATACGCTCCGGCAGCCCGCCCACATTGTGGTGCGACTTGATGGTGGCCGAAGGCCCCTTGACCGGTGCGGACTCAATCACGTCCGGGTAGATGGTGCCCTGGCCCAGCCATTTGACATCTTTCAGTTTCTGCGCCTCCGCATCAAAAACTTCAATGAAAGTGGCTCCTATGATTTTACGTTTCTTTTCAGGATCTGTCACCCCTTTGAGCTTTTCATAGAATATCGGCCCGGCCTTCACCCCGATGACATTTATCCCAATCTGTTGGCATGATGTCATCACCGATTCGAACTCATCCTTGCGCAAAAGCCCGGTATCCACAAAGATGCCGTAGAGATTTTTGCCGATGGCACGATTGAGCAGATAGGCGGCCACTGTGGAGTCCACGCCGCCGGAGAGCCCAAGAATAACCTTGTCGTCACCCAGTTTTTCACGCAGGTCGCGCACAGTCGCTTCAATGAAGGACTCGGAGGTCCATTCGCCCTTGCAGCCACAGATGTCCCTCACAAAATTGGAGAGCATCCGCACCCCCTGTTCGGAATGGTGCACCTCCGGATGGAACTGGATGCCGTAGGTCTCCTCCCCTTCAATTTTAAAACCGGCGAACTCGACCGAGTCCGTGCTGCAAATTTTCCTGAAACTGCCGGGCATACCCACTATGGTGTCCCCGTGGGACATCCAGACCTGGGACTGCAGGTCCACCCCCTGCATGAGCCGGCTGCCACTGTCAATATAGGAGAGCCGTGCGCGACCATATTCGCGGCTCGGCGACGACTGCACCTTCCCACCAAGTGAATGGGCAAGATACTGCGCCCCGTAACAGACTCCCAAAACCGGCACCTTTCCGCGCCAAAGCTCCAGCGCAGGCACCGGCGCGTCCGGATCGTTTACGGACGCAGGACTTCCGGAAAGGATCACGCCCTTCACATTTTCGGGGAGCTCCTTCACAGCATTGAACGGCTTTATCTCACAATACACATGGATTTCCCTCACCTTCCGCGCGATCAGCTGGGTGTACTGGGATCCGAAATCCAGAATCAGAATCATTTCCTCCATATCGGCCTATGATTTTTTGTACGTTTAAAATAATTTACAAAGATAGCCATTTTCCCAATACAAATATGATGAAAAAATGATTACTTTTGCAAAAAATTACAACCACGTCTGTAAAACGCACTATTGTCAAGCCATGAACATCCTGCACCTGCCGAGCTGGTTCCCCACCCCCGACGACCCGACACTGGGCAACTTCTGCATCCGCATGATCGATGCGCTGCCCCATGAATGCCGTTCCGTCATCCTCTCCGTCTGCAACGGCAAGGAGCTGGAGAAGCCGTTTGAGGTGCATGAAACACATGGTACAAACCACATCCATGTGCAGGTTGTTGTCCGTCCGCCGAAAATCCATACCTTGCGCAAACTACAGATACTGCGGATGTACCAGTATGGCCTTGACTATATAAAAAGACACTTTTTCACGCCGGATCTGATCCACTTGCATGTCGCCCACCCGGTCGGACGGATTGCACTGCTCTGGAAAAAACGCTATGGAATCCCCTACCTGCTGACAGAACATTGGTCGGTATACCAGCCAACCAACAGTGATGTAATGCGAGGGAGACTTAAAAGGACAATTGTAAGGGTCGCAAACAATGCCGCAGCCGTCATGCCGGTAAGCCTTGACCTGCAGCACTGCATGGAAAGCCATGGCATACACAACCGTTTCAAGGTGATTTACAATTCAGTGGATACCGATTTGTTCCACCCGGGAACACTGTCAAAATCGGACAAAAAAAGGATACTACATATTTCGACCCTGGTCGATGAGGTGAAGAACTTCAGCGGCATCCTGCGGACCGTCGGACGTCTGCGGCAGCAGCGCAACGACTTCGAGCTTCACGTCATCCACGACTACGATGCCGCCGGATTCAAGGATTTTGTACAGACGAACCATCTTGAAGACTGTGTCTTCTTCCATGGAAAAAAATCTTCAGCCGAGGTGGCGCAAGCCTACCGGGAATCTGACTTCCTCGTGCTGTTCTCCAATTTTGAGAACCTCCCATGCGTAATCACGGAGGCATTTGCTTCGGGCATTCCTGTTATAAGCACCGCCGTTGGAGGCATACCCGAAATCATCACACCCGAAAGAGGCATCCTTGTCCCTGCCGGCGATGAAGAGGCCCTTCTGCAGGGCATGTCCGGCCTGCTCGACCACTGCCGCGAATACAACCGCGACGCAATCCGGGACTATGCCCTCCGGACATTCGCCGCACCCGAAATCGGACGGCAGATATTTGAGGAATACAAAAAAATTGCAATTGAATAATAAAACCTGTCTCACCATCTAAAATACAAAAACATGAACATCGATTTCACATACCACAATCCGACCCGCATCCACTTCGGCAGGACGGCGATGAACCATCTTGAAGAGGAGCTGAATCTTTATGGACGTAACATACTGTTCGTATACGGCAAGAACTCCATCAAAAAGAGCGGCCTTTACGACACCGTCATGAAAGCCCTTGCAGCCTGCGGCAAACGGGTGACGGAGCTATCCGGAATCAACAGCAACCCGCGCTATACTCAGGTGCTGGAAGGCGCCCGTTTAGTACGCGAATCGCACAGCGACCTTATCCTCGCCGTGGGCGGCGGCTCAGTGGTTGACTGCGCCAAGGCAATCTCCGTCTCAGCATGGTGCGACGGCGACCCTTGGGAACGATATTGGGAAAAGGGAGGCAAACTGGCCAATCCGGTGGTTCCGGTCGGCAGCATCCTCACAATGACCGGCACCGCCTCCGAAATGAACAGCGGCTCCGTCATCACCCATGAGGAAAAGAAACTCAAGTTAGGCCGCGTCTTCCCGCTGGCGGAGGTGACACCGAAATTCTCCATACTTAACCCCGAATTCACCTTTTCCGTCCCCAAATACCAGATGGTGAGCGGCATCTTCGATATCTTCTCCCACCTGATGGAGCAGTATTTCTCCGGCGATGACGACTGCGTTAGCGACTACCTGCTGGAAGGCGACATGCTGGCTCTGATCAGCGCCGCCCGCAAGGCGGTGAAGGATCCGTCGGACTATGAGGCAAGGAGCAACATCATGTGGTGCGCCACAATGGGACTGAACAAGATACTCGCCCTTTCCAAAACTCAGGACTGGGAGGTGCACATGATCGAGCACCAGCTGGGTGCATACACCGACTGTGCGCACGGCATCGGGCTGGCCATCGTCTCAATCCCCTACTACCGTCACATTTACAAATACGGGCTGCACCGGTTTGTACGCTTCGCACAAAACGTGTGGAAAGTGCGGCCGGAGGGCAAGAGCGACGAACAGATCGCATTGGAGGGCATACAGTGCCTCAGCGACTTCATTGCCGAAATGGGCATTCCGCAGCGGCTTCGCGATGTGGGCGCCACGGAGGAGATGCTGCCGCTGATAGCGGAATCGGCCATCAAATGCGGCGGCTACCACGTGCCGGACACCGCCGAAGTGCTTGATATTTTGAAGGAGGCGTATTAGCGGACATCAAGTGCTGCCAGCAGCCCCTGGCAGCCTTCAAGGACATCGCGCCAGGTGGCTTCGAAATCACCGGTGTACCATGGGTCGGCCACATCGCCGGGGCGAACGGTGTAATCCATCAGCAGGCTGATTTTCCCTTCGGTATCCTCACCGAGCAGACGGCGCAGGTTCCGCAGATTGTTGCGGTCCATGGCAATGATGACATCATAATAAAGGTAATCCTCCAAAGTGATCTGACGCGCCCTTTTCCCATCGCAGGATATTCCGTGCTCGGCAAGTTTGCGGCGTGCGGGCGGATAAACCGGATTCCCGATCTCCTCCGTGGAGGTGGCGGCCGAGGCTATCTCGAACCGATCCCCGCAACCGGCTTCGCTGACAAGCCGCTTCATGACAAACTCGGCCATGGGGCTGCGGCAGATGTTGCCGTGGCATACGAACAGGATTTTTGTTTTCATTCCTCAGAACAATTTGGATTGGAAAGGTTCAACGCCTGGCAGTGTGCGGCTGCAAACTGTTATAGGAGCGGACACGGATGAAGGAGGGGTTGGGCGAAATGCCGGTGACACGCACTGTCTTTTGTTGTCCCGGCAGGAGCGTGAAGCCGTTGTCCGAAAAGCGCAGCAGGCTGCCGTCCGTGGCGGAGAGCTGCACGCCATACTGCAAAACCGGAGAGGACAACGTGGCCTCCAAACCGCCTTCAACCGGCTGCCAGCGCACCGAAATTGCGCTGTCCTGCAATTGGAGCGACTTTGGCGGCGCCATGAACACAACACGCTCCGCACGCACCTTCCGGCCCATGCTGAATGTGACATGCAGGCAGCCCTCCCCTGCCATAAGCCTCTGCATCGGAATGGAATCCAACCGTATAACCTCATGGCACCGGCCGGGAGCCAGCGTCACCTCGCTCCGCACAGTTTCCATCAGTGGGGAGCCGTCCATCGCATAGGCACGACATTCGATGACACCCTTTATGCTTTTCATTGAATCATTAACCAAATAAATCACGGACGGATTATCCTGGCTTGTAAGAATCGTCACATTGTCATAAAGTTCACGAACCCTGTAGTGCAGGAGCTTCCAACGCCCCGCACCGTCAATGCTGCTCCACGAGGCGACCGGCCAGCAGTCGTTCAGCTGCCAGTAGAGCGTGCCGCTGCAACGCTCGCGCTGCCTGCGGTGAGCCTCAATCGCCTGGCCTATGCCGTAGGCCTGCACCAGCTGGCTCAGGTAGGTGAAATCTTCCAGATTATCCACCATATCTATTCCGAAATAGTCCGCAATTGCCTTGGATACAAACTCGTATCCCCTTTTGTGCTTCTGATGCGAAAGCATTGAAGGGGAACCTGTTTTCCACTCTTTTTCAGGTATGGCGGCCTTCCATGTGGACATTTCCGGATAGGACTGGAAACCGTATTCCGACATGAAGCGTCCGGTTTTGGACTCCCAGACGGAGAAGGGCTGCTCCCCGCTCCACACTCCATAATAATGTGAGCAGCCGTGCGTGGTGCATTCGTCATGCTCCCAACCGAAGGTGGGCGTGGAATGAATGTATGGAACATCCTGAAAAACCCTAACCATTTCGTCCAAAAGACCTTTAAACAGTGAGCGGTATTGCTCCTTCATCCCGGCAAAGAAATCGTCCGTATAGCCGAAACGCTCCTGCAGATGCCAATCTTCCATGCAATTATGCACTTCGTTATTGCCGCACCACAACGCGATGCAGGGATGTTTCCGCAGGCGGAGCAGCTGCCAGGCCGCCGCCTCCCTCACATTGGCCAGAAAGGCCGAATCCACAATGTAAGGGCTGCAGGCGAACATGAAATCCTGCCAGACCAGCAGACCAAGACTGTCGCAAAGGTCATAGAAAATATCCTTTTCATAGAAGCCTCCGCCCCACACACGCAGCATGTTCATGTTGGCGGCACATGCATCCCCCAACAACCGGCGATAAACAGCGTCTCCGGACTTTCGCTGCAGCTCCCCGGGATAGGGCGAGGCCGGAACCCAGTTCGCGCCACGGGCAAAAACAGGCTTCCCATTTACATAAAAGGT
This sequence comes from uncultured Bacteroidota bacterium, assembly GCA_902774175.1. Lineage (GTDB taxonomy): Bacteria > Bacteroidota > Bacteroidia > Bacteroidales > WCHB1-69 > UBA1195. Next base: position 4,713 of record CACYHG010000026.1, on the reverse strand, counting down.
GAATGACTCCCCAATGGAATCTTTTTGCTGCCGGAGCTCCACCACCCGCAGACCGTGCCGGACACTTCGTGAAGCGTTCCCGACTGTCAGCCGGCAGTCGTAGAGCGGCTGTCCGCCCATGCCGCGTGGCCACCACAATTGCGGATTTCCGATGCTGAACGTCAGTTCGAAATTGTTGCACCCCTCCACCAGTCTGATTTTTTTACGTATGACTGTGCAAGGCTTTCCATCTATCGAAACCTCCAGGTTCACCCGAACCCTTTTCTCCTTTGCCGATATCACCGCCACCTGCACCTCGCAAAGCCATGAGGTGCCGCCATCCAAAGAGGTTTTTATGTCCTTAATATAAAATCCATTAATTTCAACGTCATCATAGCATTCGATCTTCACATCCTTCCAGATGCCGCAGCCAAGGAGCGAAGGCCCCCAATCCCAACCGGCCATGTACTGGGCGTTGCGGGTGAAGACACGGTTGTCTCGCAAACCGTATGGAAAGGCTTTTGCGCAGGAATCGTTATAGGCTTTGGTGGAACGGAATCGCACCTCCAACAGGTTATTCGGTTGCAAAAGAGTGTCTGACAACGGGAAACGCCACGTTCGGAACATGTTGTAACAGTGATCCTCGCCATCCTCCGTTTTGAGCCGCGTGCCGTTCAGCCACACCTCGGCGTAGGTGTCCAGACCTTCAAATGTAAGAATTCTTTGTCCGGCACCCTGCCACGACTTTTCGGAATCGAAACGCAGCCGGTAACGCCACTCCCGTTCCGCAACCCACTGCACACGTGCCTCGTTTGTGCCATACAGAGGGTCAGGAATCAGCCGGTTGGCCAACAAATCGGAATAGATGTTTCCCGGCACGGTGGCCGGATACCATTTCCCTTCATAAAGAAACTCCCAACTCCCACCGTCCTCCGAATTCAATGGAAATACCATCTTCTCGGAATCAGAACGATGCACACAGGAGGCAAACAGAACGGCAACCGTCATGCAAAGCAGACGGCCAACCCACAATAAAGGATTGGATTGGGAAGCTGACATTTTACAGATCCTCAATTGCTGCAGCCCGGCTCTTCATTCCGTTAATACGGTCCCGATACTCCAGCTTGACATGACAACCATATTCCATCACATAGACAATGGAAAGCACGATTTGGCCGACCCCTGTTTCGAAAACGGAACGCCACTCACAGTCATTCGCCTGCAAACGGGTTATTTTCAAGAAGTCCTCCTCAGAATAGAGATTGACAAACGACTCCTTAACCTCCACAGGAGCGCCATATTTTTCGGTCAGCATATTCTTAAGGGTGTCATAATTGTTGGAAAGGGCGTGCCATGTGTTTTCCCGCTCAAACAGAACGTTAACCGCACTGACCACATCCTCCTCCTCCAACGTATTGACAATCACTGTGCAGTTAGGTTTTCCACAAAAACCGCCACGCAATGAGAGAAGGCCATCCGAATTTTTCACCATCTCAAAACCTTTGGATTGGATGCTCTTGACAAAATCTTTCGAGCAGCCGTCTATGGGAACCCCCTTGAAGGTCAAATGCTCATTTTGGGCGCAAACAACACCAGCCAACAGGGCCATGAGAGCTGTAACAAACAGTTTCTTCATTTCCATCTATCTGATTCTAATATTTTTACAAATAAACAACTTTATTATACTCCGTAGCGGCAAAAGTATACAATTATTCTTTATATTAACAGCATTTTACCAAAGAAAAAATCATGCCATAACCATAAAAGCAAATTTAAGGCATCAGTCTATTTTCAGCACCGCCAGAAATGCCGACTGCGGCACCTCCACGTTTCCGATCTGGCGCATCCGCTTCTTGCCTGCCTTCTGCTTTTCAAGCAGCTTGCGCTTACGGGTGATGTCGCCGCCGTAACATTTGGCTGTCACATCCTTGCGCACCTGCTTAACCGTCTCGCGGGCGATGATTTTCGACCCGATGGCAGCCTGTATCGCGATGTCGAACTGCTGGCGCGGAATCAGCTCCTTCAGCTTCTCGCACATGCGCCGCCCGAAGGCGTAGGCATTGTCCACATAGATTAGCGTGGAGAGCGCGTCCACCTGATCCCCGTTGAGCAGGATGTCCAGCTTGGCCAGTTTGGAGGGCTTGTAGTCGCTCAGGTAATAGTCGAAGGAGGCATACCCCTTGGAGCAGCTCTTCAGCTTGTCATAAAAGTCGAACACAATCTCGCCCAGCGGCAGGTCGAAATTGATTTCGATGCGGTCGGTGGTGAGGTATGACTGGCTTTTCAGCGTGCCCCGCTTGTCCAGGCAGAGCTTCATGATCGGCCCGATGTAGTCCGTTTTGGTGATAATCTGCGCCGCAATGTACGGTTCCTCAATGTGGTCGATGTTGTTCAGCGGCGGCATGCCCGAAGGGTTGTGCACATCCACCACCGTATGCTGGGTGGTGAAGACCTTGTAGGAGACATTTGGCACCGTGGTTATCACATCCATGTTAAACTCGCGGTCAAGCCGCTCCTGGATAATCTCCATGTGCAGCAGCCCCAGAAAGCCGCAGCGGAAGCCGAAGCCCAACGCTAAGGATGACTCCGGGTCAAAGGTCAGGGAGGCGTCGTTCAGCTGCAGTTTTTCCAGAGAGGCGCGCAGCTCCTCGTAATCGGAGGCGTCCACAGGATAGATGCCGGCGAACAGCATCGGCTTCACCTCCTTGAAGCCCTCAATCGCCTCGGAGCAGGGGTTCTGCACATGGGTGATGGTGTCGCCCACCTTCACCTCCTTGGCCGCCTTCACACCGGAAATGATATAGCCCACATTGCCGGCCTTAAGCTCCTTGCAGGGGATGCGGTCCATGCCAAGCACCCCGATCTCATCGGCGTCGTATTCCTTGCCGGTGGAGACAAACTTCACATGCTCACCCGTTTTCAGCGTGCCGTTCACAATCCGGAAATAGGCGATGATGCCCCGGAAGGAATTGAACACCGAATCGAAGATCAACGCCTGCAACGGAGCGTTCTCGTCCCCTTTCGGCGGACGGATGTGATCCACAATGGCCTGCAGAATCAAATCAACCCCTTCGCCCGTCTTGGCACTCGCCTCAATAATCTCCTCGCGCTTGCAGCCCAACAGCTCCACAATCTGGTCCTTAACCTCCTCCGGCATGGCGGACGGCATGTCAATCTTGTTCACCACCGGAATGATGTCCAGGTCGTTGTCAACGGCCATGTAGAGGTTGGAGATGGTCTGCGCCTGGATGCCCTGCGTGGCGTCCACCACCAGCACAGCCCCTTCGCAGGCCGCCAGCGAGCGGGACACCTCGTAGGAAAAGTCCACGTGGCCCGGAGTGTCAATAAGGTTGAGGATGTAATTCTCCCCCTTGCAGGCATACTGCATCTGCACCGCGTGGCTCTTGATGGTGATGCCCTTTTCGCGCTCCAAATCCATATCGTCCAGCACCTGGTCTTGGAACTCCCGGTCGCTCACCGCACCGGTCATCTGAAGCATCCGGTCAGCCAACGTGCTCTTTCCGTGGTCGATATGCGCTATTATGCAAAAATTTCGTATATGGTCCATTCTGTTGTTTTTTCACTCTGAAAAAAATGCAAAGATAGTAAAAAATGCAATATGCCCGGAAACCGTTTTTTCTTTATCAGTTTATGAACCGTGTCGGAATTTTGAGTACTTTTGCAAAAAATAATGCGGCATCCGCCGCCGATTGCGGGGGTTTGCACCTCCGCCTGTGGTCATACCGACGCAGGTTTGCACCCCCGCCTGTGGTCATACCGCCCTTTCAGGGCGGCGACACGATGGCTTCGCACGGCATCGGTGGCGATGGCAAGAGCGGCCCTGAAAGGGCCGCAGATTACAACCGGGGGTGTCAACCCCCGGCACACAAAACAAAAAAAATGAAAACAGCCCCGTAGGGGCGAAAGAAAAAAAACATGGCAAGTTCATTGGTAAAAATCGACATCCACCTCGTGTTCCATGTGAAAAGCACGGGTATTCCGATGCGGAAAGAGGATCTTCCGCGCATTTTCCAATATATCGGCGGTGTCATCAAGGGCATGGACGGCATTCCCATCGTGGTGGGAGGCATAGAAGACCATATCCACATATTGGCCTCGCTCCCCAAAACTATGGCATTGACGGATTTCGTCAGAAACATCAAGGCAAACAGCAGCAAACAGCAGCAAATGGATCAAGACACTGGACTGTTATTATGCACCGTTCTGTTGGCAGGACGGCTATGGGGCTTTTTCCGTCAGCCCGTCGTTGCTCGACAAGACCATAAACTACATACGAAAGCAGGAAGAACATCACAGTAAAAGGAGTTTTCACGATGAATACAAATCGTTTTTGAAAAGATACAACATCAGTTATGATGAGAAATATGTATTCGGTTAAATGGACACAACCCGGATTTAATCCCTCCAAATTCGAGGGGCATTTTTTCCGAATTCAGCAATAAATTCAATGTCGCGGCGTTATGAGTATGGATTTTAAATTTTAGCAATATGAAGAAAAACTTTGGGGCGATGTTCTCCCTCACTGCCACCAAACCTGTTCTCACCAAGGAGACACTGGGGAAAAGGGCATTTTGGACAGGCTGCATCTTTGGCATACTTGCAGCAATCATATTTGCACTGTTTTTCCACTATTCGCGAAAAGCCATTGTAACCACTACAAACCATCTGCAATTCAGATCCATTCTTCCATGTGAACACAATCTGCTGTACGAT
>CACYHG010000025.1 GCA_902774175.1 uncultured Bacteroidota bacterium | reverse complement strand
CGGGGCCCCACCTCTTCCCATTCCGAACAGAGAAGTTAAGCCCGCCCGCGCCGATGGTACTGCACCCGTGTGGGAGAGTAGGTCGTCGCCTGGTTTTTTTAATGCAGGGATATGGTTATCCCTGCATTTTTTTTTACGCCGTCCCTACAGGCGTGCCAATCCCCGCATCAAGGCGTCCCACCATCGGGCGGGGAGGATGTTGTGGAGAAACACCCCCATGTGAGCAAACCGTCCTATACGGTAGCGCGTGCGCGGACGGCTGCTGTTTACGGCACGGCTGATGGCGCGGGTCACCACATTCGGGTTGGAGAGGAATTTGCCGGAATAGGCCTTGTTAAGGAGCCGCGCTTCCGACAGCGCATCCTTTTCGTAGGGCGTGCCTGTTGAGGAGTCTGCCAGATGCCTGGCTGCAATCAGACCCCAATCGGTTTTTATTCCGCCCGGTTCAATCATCACCACATCAATTCCGTATTGTTTCATCTCAATTCGCAATGCATCGCTCAACGCTTCGACTGAAAATTTGGAGACGTGGTACCATCCGCCGAAAGGCATGACCAGTTTTCCGGCAATGGAAGAGGTGTTGATAATGCGTCCGTAACCTTGACGGCGCATGGCTGGCAGCACCAGTCTGCATAGTTCGGCCAGGCCGAAAACGTTAACCTCCATCTGCCGGTGAGCCTCTTCCGATGTGACATTTTCAATTGCGCCGAAATAACCATAGCCGGCGTTGTTCACCAGTACGTCGATGCGGCCCTCCATATCCAGTATTTTCTGCACCGCTTCGGACATTGACTGGTTATCGGTCACGTCCATTCTTATTGTAACAATCCCTTCCGCGCGAAGCGGTTCCATAAGCTCCATTCGACGTGCCGCGGCGTAGACGCGGTGCCCCTGTCGGGCGAGCTGCAGGGCTGTTCCGTATCCGATGCCGCTGCTGGCTCCTGTAATCAGAATTATCTTCTGTTGTTTCATGATCTGTGCGTTTCATAATAAAACGCTTGTGTCCCGTCTTTATTGTTGCTGTCTTTCAGTTATATTTTCAAGATATTGCGGAAAAATGTCAGTACATGCAATAAATTGCCGTGTTTACGGTTATTATAGTATGAAGAAACCGACAACGGGAACGATGCGTAAGGTGGCAGTGCTCTATTTTGTGGCGTTGCTTCTGCTGATGTGGCTGCCTTTGAACGGCGTGGCCCTTGACAACTATGTGTTCGGGCTGCGTGCCGACCATCTTCTTCATGCCTCCGTATATCTGCCCTGCATCTTTTTCTTGGGCCGGTTGGCGCCGCTCCCTGTGTGGGCGTTGTGGCTGCTCTCCCTATGCATCGGCCTGCTGACGGAGGGTGTGCAATATCTGCTCCCATATCGGGGCTTCGATGTTAACGATTTGCTTGCCAATGCGATTGGCGTGTCATTGGGACTATTTCTTCTATTGTTTTTTTTGCGGAAAAAAAGTTTTGAAAAAAAGAAAACCAATGGTACAATTGATTAATTTTGCAACTACAAAAACAAGATAGGTAATGAAAACAATCTTGAAAGGAACAGGTGTGGCGTTGGTGACACCTTACAAACATGACTTCACCATCGATTTTGAAGCCATTGTCCGCATGGTGGACCATGTGATTGGGAACGGAATCGATTATGTGGTGGCGTTGGGAACCACGGCTGAGACGCCGGCGATGTCGTTTGCCGAGCGAAAGCAGATACTGGAAACCATTGTTTATGCTGTGGACGGTCGTGTGCCGGTCGTGGCTGGTATAGGCTGCAACAATCCGCTGGAGGTCATAGAGCAGATACAGCTTTTTGACCTGCGCAAGGTCAGCGCCATACTTTCGGTGGCGCCATATTACAACAAACCGCAGCAGCAGGGTCTGCTCGGCCATTACCGCATGATTGCCCATGCTTCGCCTCTGCCGCTGATATTGTACAATGTGCCCGGACGCACCGGCGTGAACATTGCGGCTGAAACCACGCTTGAGCTTGCACGGACGGAACCGAAGATAGTTGCTGTAAAGGAGGCCTCCGGCATTTTGCCGCAGATTATGCGTATCATGCAGGACAAGCCTGAAGACTTTTCCGTAATTTCGGGCGATGATGCGCTTACCCTGCCGCTGCTTGCCTGCGGATTGGACGGTGTGATTTCTGTTGTGGCCAATGCATGTCCGGCTGAGATGTCCCGTATGGTCCGTCTGGCTTTGGCGGGTGATTTCGTCCAGGCGCGGCAGCTGCACTACCGGCTGCTGCCTGTTATGCGGGCCTGCTTCCAGGAGGGGAGCCCTTCCGGAGTCAAATGCTTCCTTGAGGCGATGGGTTTGATGGACAGACATGTGCGTCTGCCATTGGCAGATGTTTCCGACACGTTGCGCCAGCAGATTATTCAAATGGTTAAAAATTTCTGACCATGCCTCATCGCGTCATTATCGGAAATCTTCAGAAGAAAATCTATTATCCGCTCTATCTGCTGATGGGGGAGACTCCCTATTTCATCGACAGAATCAGTGACTATTTTCAGGAACACTTTTTTGAGGATGAAGGAGTCAGGGATTTTAACCAGCAGGTTGTGTACGGCAAGGACATCCGTGTGGACGATCTGGTGGCCATGGCCAAGGAATATCCGATCATGGCCGAACACCGTCTGCTGATTGTCAAGGAGGCGCAGGAGCTGCAGAAGGCTTCGGGCGCTAAGGAGTCCGATCTGTTCGCTCCGCTGACCGCATATCTGCAGCATCCGCAAAAACAGACTCTGCTGGTATTGTGTTACAAGTACAAGTCTGTGGACAAGCGTTCCGCATTCTTCAAGGCGGCAAACAAGGTCGGATGTGTCTTTGAAACCCCGAAGATATATGACAACCAGGTGCCCAAATATGTGAAGGAGATGGTGGCGGAAAAGGGATTCAAGATGGACGATGTCACGGCGGAACTGATTGCCTCCCATATCGGCACCGACCTCTCCCGCATTGACAAGGAGCTTGACAAGTTCAGGAACATAATCCCTGCGGGCGGCAGCATCACCAAGGAGCTTGTGGAGGAATACATCGGCATAAGTCGCGAATATAACGGTTTTGAATTGGCCAATGCCTTGTGGGAACGCAATTTGAACAAGGCTTATGAGATTATCCGCTATTTTTCGACCAATCCGAAGAACTATCCCAACCCCATGATTCTTGCAATGTTATATTCCTCTTTCCTGAAAATTGTCCAATACCATTATGCGGCGGACAAGAGCGACCTGCGTTCCTTTGGGGTTATGTGGAACCTGCAGCGGCAGTTCCAGTCTGCGGTCAGGTACTACACCTTGCCGGTTGCCATAAATATTCTGCACCTGCTTAAGGAATATGATTTGAAATCGAAGGGATACGAAGGTTGTGACACAAACGACCAGGAGTTGCTCAAAGAAGTGGTGTTTAGGATCATCAACCGTGTCCTCTGAACCCTTTTCCGGTTTCTGGAAACCGCTGTTTACATGCTGTTTCTTATTCCTGCTGACAGCCTTTGCACAGGGTCAGACCCCCTCTTCGGACAGCAGCGGCTTTTCGCGCACGTTCCGTCACAAAAGCTTAAATCAGATTGAAAAAAGTCTATATGACCCCTTTGGACGCCCCGGCTTTTCGGACATCGGCAAGCAGCCCGCACCTTGGGACACGCCCGACGCGCAATTGCGTACCTCAGGTGCAATTTCAAGGGGTGTGACGGTCGGTAACGGCAGGGACATGTCGGTCGATTCCTATCTGAACCTGCATATTCAGGGGATGCTTTCCGACCGCGTCACCCTATCAGCCCATATCAGCGACCGGAACCTCCCTTTGCAGACTGCTTCGACCATGCAGCTTAAGGAGTTTGACCGCGTTTTCATACGGTTGGATTATCTTTCTCCGAAAAACAATACCCTGCGGCTGTTGGCAGGCGATGTGGACCTGAAGGATGAGGGGGGCTATTTCATGCGGTTTTCCCGTCAGGGGTTGGGGGCAAACATCCGATATGCAACTGATTCCATGAATTTCGGAAAAAAGGGCATGTCCGTCTCACTGACGGAGGCGGTGGCCAAAGGCACATTCCACAGGCAGCATCTTGTGGCGCGGGAGGGGGTGCAGGGCGGATACCGTCTCACCGGCATTCATGGCGAGTATCAGATTATTGTGCTCTCCGCCTCCGAAAAGGTCTATATTGACGGAGTGCTGCTGCGGCGCGGGGAGGATGCCGACTATACAATTGACTACCAGTTGGCTGAAATTACCTTCACCGCGCGCCAGCCCATTACCCGCGACAAGCGGATTGTGGTTGAGTTTGAATATTCCGACCAGCAGTATGTCCGCTCCCTGACCCATTTGCGGAGTGTTGCCGGACGGGAGGCATGGCGTTTTTCATTTGATTTTTACAATGAACAGGATCTCAAGCACCAGTCAGGCCAGTTGGAGCTTGATGCCGCCTCCACAGCCTTTTTGCAGGCGCTGGATCAGGGTGGGACGGCCTATTACCCCTCGGCGGACAGTGTCGGCTACCTTCCGAACGAACTGCTTTACCGTCTGACTGACACCATTGTTGGCGGAGTGCGTTACGATTCGGTATTTGTCTATTCCACAGACGACACGCTGGCCTGTTACCGTCTGCGTTTTTCATATATGGGAGAGGGGAAAGGCCATTATGTGTCGGTGCAGGGCAGCCTGAACGGGCAGGTTTATGCCTGGGTGGCTCCTGTTCAGGGACAGCTTAAGGGCAGTTACGAGCCGGTTCTGCTGCTGTCCACGCCGCAACGGCGGCAAATGTATTCATTCAGAAGTGAATATAACGGCAAAAACAGCATCTTTTTTGCTGAGGCCGCATTGTCAAACCATGATGCGAACACCTTTTCAAAAAGTGATCTCCCGGCATTGGGGTGCGCATTCCGTTCCCGTTTCCAAACCTGTTGGAGATGGGGGAGTGGCGACCGGAAATGGTCGTTGTCCCCGATGCTCCATTATGAGGGTAAGGCGGCCCGTTTCGGTGCGGTGGACGATTACCGTAATGTGGAGTTTGTGCGTGATTTCAACCTGTCGGACAGCATATATGATAAAAAGGGCGAGCATTATGCGGAGGCCTCCCTTAGGATGGAGAGCCCGCGCAGAAATTACCTGCAATGGCAGACCACCGCTTTTGCCATTCCTGCCTCCGATTGGTCCGCAATTCGCCACCAGCTGCTGCTGAAGGAGCGTCTTGACGGTTTTTCGGCTGAAGCTGACGCACGCTTGCTTGAGACTCATGCGGCTGATTACCGGACCGTTTTCCTGAAACATCGTGAAGTCATCAGTCAGCGGGCATCCTTCCTGCAGTTGGGACTTTCGGAGGAGATGGAATGGAACCGGTATCTTGCCCTGCCATCCGATTCGATGATGGCGGAGAGCCGCGCATATAACGAATGGTCTTTTTTTGTGAAACCATCCGACACATCCGTTGGTGACCTGCAGTATATGTTCCGTTATGCGCAGCGGAACGACTATTCCGTTTGGCAGCAGCAGTTGCAGCCCTTTTCTTCGGCTTCGCAGATTCAGGCTGATTTCGCATTCCTTAAATTCAAGGAACATCCGCTACGTTTTTCCTTATCATACCGTTCCCTGCAATCCAAGGATTCCCTCTTCACAAGCCAGGATGCGGTTCAGTCCCTGTTGGGCTCGTTTGATTGGCAGAGCCGTTGGGCGCGTGGTGCGGTTCAGAGCGGCTGCTATTATACGCTTGGTTCGGCCATGGAGGACAAAATCGGGTACACCTATCTCAAAGTTGCTGACGGACAGGGTATGTACCAATGGATTGACTATAATGGGAACGGGGTGGAGGAATTGGAGGAATTCGAGACGGCGCTATACCGTGACCAGGCCAATTATGTCAGGGTTTATCTGACCAACCAGGATCAGGAGAAGGTCTATGCCACCACCTGGACACAGCGGCTTCTGCTCCGTCCCGAAGCGGTATGGAGGAACAGCGGCGGGATAAGGCGTTTCCTGGCCCGTTTCTCGAACAGCACCACGCTGCAGAGCCAGTTGAAAAAGTCAACGGCGTTGGTGGAACAGTCGGACGCTCCGATGGCTGTGCTGTTGAATCCGGTTTGCGGCGATTTGTCGGACAGCTCTTTGCGTAGCGGCAGCCTCCAGTTCCGGAATCTCTTTTCATTCCATCCCTCACATCCGGTCTATGGGGCGGAGGCGTTGTACCAGCAGCAGCAGAACAAATATTTTACGGTCAATGGTTTTGAATATACCTCATCGGAAAGCTGGCAGTTTTCCGCCAGATACCGGATTTGGAGGAATCTTCAGGCCAGAGCCTCTTTCACCCGCGGCGGGCAGAGCGCATCCTCCTCATATCTCACAACCCGAAACTACAGTCTTGTCGGGGAACGTAGCCGGTTGGGCCTGCAATATGCCGCTTCGTCCCGATGGAGCATGTCGTTAGCCTATAGCTATCGATGGCAGCGGAACGAATCTGGAGTTGAGAGCCTTTTTGCCAACAGTGTGGAAGGTGAGGCCGCCTGCCGCATGACCGGACAGGGCAGCCTGGCTGTCAAATGCCGTTTTGAGCATCTGCAGTTCCATGGGGACAGCCACACTACTGTCGCATATACCATGATGGAGGCGTTGTCGGACGGGCCTAACGGGGTGCTGAACGGCTCCTACCAGGTCCGGTTGGGGGAGTATCTGCAGTTGGACTGCCAGTATGAGGGGCGTTTGTCAACGGAGGGTTTGCGACATACAGGTACAGTTACTGTAAAGGCGGTTTTCTGACACACAATATTACGTTTTTTTATGCGTTAATGATTAAAATAATAGCAAAAGAGATGAGACATAGATTTTTCAGAATGTTACTTTGTGCCGCATTATTGGCGGCATGCGGCGAAATATGCGCACAGCCCGGCGGACCTCCTCCCGGCGGATTTCCCGGACGGCCACCAATGGGCGGGCCGCCTTCAGGCAGGGAGAGGCCGGATCGCCAGCAACAGCAACAGACAACCAAAAACCGCAAGGTTAATCTTTCCGGTGTGTATAAGGTGAACGGTACTCTTATTGACAGCAGCAACCGTACCCCGATGTCGTATGTGAACGTGGCTTTGCTGAACGGGAAGGACAGCTCCTTCGCCAAAGCTACAACCACCGATGAGAACGGAAAGTTCACCCTTTCCAACCTGCCGTCGGGACAATACATATTCAGGGCGACTTTTATAGGTTACAAGGCTTATTTCAGGCCGGTCACAATCAAAAACAGCCACGTGGACTTGGGAGAAATACTGATGCAGTCTGAAACCACGCGGCTGAAAGGCGTGACAATCAAAGGGGAGCGTCCCATCTACAGTGTGGACGGGGAGAAGACTGTCTACAATGTGGCTGATGACCCCTCCATCCAGACCGGAACCACCGCCGATGCGCTGCAGAACGCACCCGGAGTTGAGGTGGACATTGAGGGCAACGTCACATTGCGCGGAGTTTCATCCGTTGAAATCTGGATTAATGACAAACCTTCAAAGCTGACTGCCGAAAATCTGAAAACCTATCTGGAAATTCTTCCGGCCAACACCCTTGACCGGATTGAGACCATAACCAACCCCTCCTCAAAATATGCCACCGAGGCCGAGGCGGTCATCAACATCATCACCACGGCGCACATCAAAAAGAACCATTTTATCAGTTTCGGCGCCAACGGTTCGACCCAACCGAACGTCAATCCGTGGCTCTCGTATGTCTGGGCCAACGACAAATGGTCCTTCAACGTCTATGACGGCCTGCGCTATTCCTTCCGTGAGAACCGTTCCGACGGCTATTCCGTCCACCGGCGCGACAGCAAAACGGTTCCTGACAGTTACGACACCATCTCCTATGAGGACTATTCGACCGCATCGGAGAGCCGCAGCTACTCGAACTACCTCTCGACACATATAAATTACACCATCGATTCCATGTCGGACGCCTCTGTCATGCTCTCCCTCAACAATTCCTGGGACAAATCCTGGTCTGAAAGCAGTGAGGGAAGGGACGAACGCTATTCCGGCGGCAACGCCTACAGCTATGTCACGACAAACGATAACCGCTCCAATTCCCTTTGGGGCATGATGTATGCGAACTACAGCCACAAGTTCGACCGGAAGGGGCATAACCTGCATGTTTCACTCAACGGCAACCTCTCCTCCAATTATGCTGAAAAATATTATCTCAGGGACTATACGACAATCTATAACGATTTGGACCAGAACAAATACCAACATTCCAACTCGGACTCCCGCAACATCGGCCTTTCGCTCCGTTATAACCGCCCTTACAGCAAAAATGGGGAGATGTCCTATGGATTCAACTCAAATTATAATTCAGGGGAAAGCTGGTACCATAAGCTGTTGTATGATTCCATGCAGAATGACTACAGCCTGTCCGATCCGCTCCGTGAATACAGCTCGCATTACAGCGAGGGCTCTGTGGGGGCCAATGCCAACTGGACGCAGCGTATGGGGAATTTCACCCTGCAGCTCGGTGCCGGATTGAATTTCAAGGAGAACTCCCGCCGCTATGTGCACATTGTCTTTCCGGATGACACATCCTACCGTTTCCTGACAGCCAACCCCTCCATCCATCTGAGCTACCGCACAAAGTCCATGCATAACCTGAAGGCCAGCTACACATTGCGCACCCAGACGCCCTCATCCTCATACATGACGCTTTTCCGCAGCTATGGGGAGGACAGCTACAGCGTAGGCAACCGGAATCTCACCCCTTCGTTCACACATAACATGGAGGCCGGATGGACCAAATACTTCAACCGGTTCGGCTCTGTGGGCTGCGATCTCTATGGCAGGTTCTCCACTAACGAAATCTCCTACATCACCGATGTCACCGATGAGGAGGATCCTTATATTGGCCGTATTGTCAGCTATTCCATGCCATATAACATGGGCTCCACCTACCGGTACGGTAGTTCAATCCATGCCACATACAGTCCGAGCGGTTTCTTTAACCTGCGTTTCTATGCAAACCTTTACCATGCCGTTTACGACATGGAATATGAAAAACTGGGGAAGAACGTCCATACGGAGACCACCGCCTATTCGCTCCGGCTGAACGGATGGGCAAAACTGTTCAACCGTTACCAGGTGCATGCATCTGCGCGCTACACCTCCCCAAGCAGGAGCCTTTTTTCCGAAACAAAGGCGAATTATTCGGTGAATTGCGGCATACGTTCCGATTTTTTCAAAAGAAAGATGTCTGTGTATGTTAATGTGCAGGACATTTTCAATTGGGGCCGGAAGGTGGGCAGCGGCAATGGTACAACCAACCCTTACTACCTGAGTTGCAATAATAAAAAGGTCATGAACAGCCGCTATATAAGTGCCGGAATCACCTTCCGTTTCGGAAAAATGGAGTTGGAGAGGAACAGCACCCAAAATGATGATACGGCCAGTGAATAAGAAGGTTAAAAATTTTTTTAAAAAAAATAAAAAGGATTGATGCTTTTTATGTACCTTTGCATTTGTTGAATTAAATAATTTTAAGGATAAAAATGGCGAGGAAAGCAAAACATGACCTTCATAAACCGTTAAAGGAGATATTCGGTTTTGACCATTTCAAGGAGAGGCAGGAGGAGATCATCAACTGTGTGATGAACGGTAAAGACTGCTTTGTCATTATGCCTACCGGCGGCGGCAAGTCGCTGTGCTACCAGTTGCCGGCCATGCTGATGGAAGGCACCGCCATCATCATCTCCCCCCTGATCGCCCTCATGAAAAATCAGGTTGATTCAGTGCGGAATTTCACCAGCGAGGAATCCACGGCACATGTGTATAACTCCTCGCTAAGCCGTCCGGAGTTGCGCATGGTGAGAGAGGATCTGCTGGCAGGGAAAACAAAAATGCTCTATATGGCGCCGGAATCCCTGATAAAAAAGGAGAATGTGGAGATGATCCGACAATTGAAAATCTCCTTTTTCGCCATTGACGAGGCGCACTGCATTTCGGAATGGGGTCACGATTTCCGTCCGGAATACCGCAAAATCCGTGAAATAATCGACAATATCGGACAGAAGGTTCCGGTCATGGCCCTGACCGCCACCGCAACCCCCAAGGTGCGCATCGACATCCAGAAGAATTTGAAGATGCAGGATGCGGAAGTCTTCCTCTCATCCTTTAACCGTCCCAACATATATTATGAAATCCGCGAAAAGACCGCTGATGTCGACAAGGAGGTCCTGAAAATTGTGAAGAGCAATCCGGGCAAATCGGGCATCATATACTGCTTCAGCCGCAAAAAGGTTGAGGAGCTGGCAGAGTTCCTGCAGATTAACCATGTGAAGGCCCTTCCGTACCATGCCGGTCTCGACAGTTTTGTGCGGATGCAGAACCAGGACAGTTTCCTTATGGAGGATGCCGATGTGATTGTCGCCACCATTGCGTTCGGCATGGGCATCGACAAGCCCGACATCCGATATGTGATACATTACGACATACCAAAAAGCCTTGAAGGCTACTATCAGGAGACGGGTCGTGCCGGTCGGGATGACGGTGAGGCACGCTGCATCGCTTTCTACGATTATGAGGATTTGAACAGGCTTGAGCGCCTGGCAAAGGGCAAACCGGTGGCGGAACAGGAAATCGCGCGGCAGCTGCTGTCGGAGGTGATGTCCTATGCCGAATCCACACTCTGCCGGCGCAGGCATCTGCTTTTCTATTTTGGCGAAACCTACGACAAGGAAAATTGCGGATGTTGCGACAACTGCCTGCATCCCCGCCAGACGATTGAAGGGAAAGAATATATTCTTATTCTGCTTACTTGCATCAGGGAATTAAAGCAACAGTTTAAGGACAAGCACATCATCTCCATCATCAGGGGCGAGATGACAAACGACATAAAGAAGTTCAAGCACAACACCCTTTCTTCCTTTGGTGAGGGGCGCGAGTGGGATGAGAAATTCTGGGAGGCGGTAATCCGCCAGGCGTTGTTTGCAAAGCTTATTGTCAAGGAGATAGAAAATTATGGCATTTTAAAGATAAGCACGTTGGGAGAAAAGTTCCTGAAACGTCCCTATTCCATACCTCTTGCTGCACCGCACCAGATGACGGACAGTTCGGACGATATGGACGATGATGACGACGAGGCTCCCGACATGATGATGGGCCAGAAGGGTGGCGTTGTTGACAAGGCGCTCTATTCCATGTTGAAGGATATGGTGAAGACACTTGCCAAGAAGGAGAACCTGCCGCCGTATGTCATTTTCCAGGACACTTCGCTTGAGGACATGTGCGTGCAGTATCCGACCACGCTGGAGGAGATGACCCAAATAACAGGTGTGGGTATCGGCAAGGCGCAAAAATATGGCAAACCCTTTGTCGCACTGATCAGGAAATATGTGGAGGATAATGAGATAGAACGTCCGCAGGATCTGGTTGTCAAGTCGGCCATCAACAAATCGGGACTTAAGGTCTCCATTATTCAGAACATAGACCGCCGAATTGATTTTGAAGACATTGCAGCCTCCAAAAAACTGACTATGGACGAACTGCTGACAGTCATTGAGCGCATTGTCATCTCAGGTATCAAGCTTGACATCAACTATTACATTGACGAAGTGATTGACGAAGGCCGTCAGGAGGAGATAATGGATTACCTGCAGAACTCCGAGTCGGACGATTTGGAGAAGGCTCTTGTGGAGCTTGGCGAGGATGACTATACTCTTGAGGAGCTTCGTCTGATGCGCATAAAGTTCCTTTCGGATGTGGGCAACTGATAACGAAATAACATTAAAATTCTTATGGAAATAAATTTGGAAAAGAACGAGGAGAGGATGGCGGATGTCATCAATATCGAAAATGTGGCTGAAGTGCAGCCTGTAGTGGCATCGGACGAACTTAAGACGGAGCCGGTCGGGACAACCCCTCCGGCGGAAAACTCATGCAAAAGCGCTCCAAAGCGTCAGCGCTGCTGCTGGATAACTGTCGGGTTTGTTGTGCTGTTTGCCGCGGTAATAACCCTTTTCATCCTGTTTTTCACACAAAAAGGTGCGGACAGCAAGGCCAATCCTGCGCTGGCCTCCTTGATGGAGAAGGGGGAGACCCCGTACATGCTGACTGTCAACAACGATTCGATAGTTGCCAACTTCGTGCTTGTCAAAATCCTCACGGATGACCTGGAGGAGGAATCGTCACGGTACCAGAAGGAATTACAGTCCAAGCAGTCCGTGTTGGAGGAGAAATACAAGAATTACCAGATCAATGTGCAGAACCAGGTGCTGACCAAGACGCAGATGCAGAATGCGGAGGCCCAGCTGACACAGGAGGCGGCCACACTTAAGGCATTGCAGGAGAAATATGCCACCATCCTGGCCAACAAGCAGACCTCCGTGCAGAAGGAGATAGCCGATTCCATCATCAGTGTGACATCCCGCATTAATGACCGGAAGTACCATGCCAAATATGTCTTTGCCACATCAAGCGGTTCCGCCGTCGTCTATTCCAGTCCGGAATTTGACATAACCGAAGAGGTGATTGCCGAACTGAACCGTTCATATGAAAAAACCAACGGAAAGCATGAATAGGCGGTGGTTTGGCGGTTTGTGTGCGCTTCTTTGCTGCATCTCAGTCTCCTGTAGGCAGGAGGTCGAGCAGCGGGTTGTGAGCCGGTATGCTGACAACCGGCCACGGGTCGTAAGGGAATATATCACCGTCAACGACAGTTCGGTGCTCCACAAGGAGATCCATTATTTTCCCGGGCAGAAGAAATATATCGAGAAAAACTATAATGAATCCGGTGAGCCGGACGGCGTTTGGGTCAGCTGGTATGAGAACGGCAACAAGAACAGTGAGGGTACTTACCGTGACGGCCAGTGGCATGGCACATACAAGGTGTGGCATCCGAACGGAAGGCTGTTCTACAGCGGCGAATATGAGCATGGCAGGCGTGTGGGCATCTGGAAATTCTATGATTCCACCGGCGTGCTGATACGGACAGAGGAATGTGATATACATTAAATAGATAATTAAATAATAATCAATAAAAAAAAATAATCATGAACATCGATTGGAAAAAGATTACAATGTGAGATGCTACTACCGTGACGGGAAGTGGGGCGAATTGGAGGTGACATCCTCCGAGGAGATTCCCATCCACATGGCCGCCACCTGCCTTCATTACGGACAGGAGGGTTTTGAGGGTCTTAAGGCTTTCCGCGGCAAGGACGGCAAAGTGCGTGTCTTCCGCATGGACGAGAACGCCAAACGTCTCGCCTCCACATCACACGGCATTATGATGGCCGAATTCCCGCTTGAACTTTTCCGTAAGGCGGTTGAAATGGTCATCCGGCTGAACAAGGACTATATTCCCCCTTATGGCACAGGTGCCTCCCTCTATCTCCGTCCGCTGCTGATCGGAACTGGAGCGCAGGTGGGTGTCAAGCCGGCCAACGAGTATCTTTTTGTCATTTTTGTGACTCCGGTGGGTCCTTACTTCAAAGGCGGTTTCACTGCCAATCCGTATGTGATCACCCGCAAGTATGACCGTTCCGCACCGCTCGGAACCGGCATCTACAAGGTGGGCGGCAACTATGCGGCCAGCATGCGCGCACATACCGAAGCCTGCCACGGCGGCGAGTATGCCTGCGAGTTCTATCTGGATGCAAAGGAGAAACACTATATTGACGAGGCTGGCGCTGCCAACTTCTTCGGTATCAAGAATAACACCTATATCACTCCGCAATCTACGTCCATTCTGCCCTCAATCACCAACAAGTCTCTGATGCAGTTGGCTGAACATCTCGGCATGAAGACCGAACGCCGTCCCATCCCGATTGAGGAGCTGGAGACCTTCGAAGAGGCCGGTGCCTGCGGTACTGCCGCGGTAATCAGCCCAATCCAGAGGATTGACGATCCTGAGAACAACAAGTCCTATGTCATCTCCAAGGACGGTCAGCCCGGCCCATGGTGCAAGAAGCTCTATACTGCATTGCAGCAGATCCAGTATGGCGAGGCTGAGGATGTTTTCGGCTGGTGCGACATCATTGATTTGTAATTACTTTTGTTATATATATGGCGAAGGGCGTGCATTGCGCGCTCTTCGCCTTTGAAAGAAGAGCTATGCAATACGATCTGATAGTAATCGGCAGCGGTCCCGGCGGATATGTCGCTGCCATCAAGGCTGCACAGTCCGGAATGAAGACTGCTGTGGTGGAGCGTGCCGAACTTGGCGGCATCTGCCTTAACTGGGGTTGCATCCCCACCAAGGCGCTGATGAAATCGGCGCAGGTTTACAATTACATGAAACATGCCGCCGCCTATGGTGTGAAGCTGGAAGGGGAGGTGGCTCCCGATTTTCCGGCCATGGTGCAGCGCAGCCGCGGTGTGGCTGAGACCATGAGCAAGGGCATCCAGTACCTCTTCAAGAAAAACCAGGTTGAAGTCATTGCCGGCAACGGCAAGCTGGCTGGCAACCATATTGTTGAGGTGACCGGTGCGGATGGCGCTGTGGAACAGCACGAGGCCAAACACATCATTTTGGCCACAGGCGCCCGTTCGCGCGTACTGCCCAACCTGCCGCAGGACGGCAAGAGGATAATCGGCTACCGTGAGGCACTGACGCTTCCCGAACTGCCCCAGTCGATGGTGGTGGTCGGCAGCGGTGCCATCGGCAGCGAACTTGCCTTTTTCTACAACAGTCTCGGTGTGCAGACAACGCTGATTGAGCTGCTGCCGCACATCCTGCCGGTGGAGGACGAGGAGATAGCCAAACTGCTGGACCGCGCCTTCCGCAAGCAGGGCATGAAGGTGATGACCGAGGCCAATGTTGAGACGGTTGATGTTAACGACAACGGCTGCCATGTGCATGTGAAGGACAAGAAGGGCAAGGAGATACTGATTGACGCTGACATAGTGCTTTCTGCCGTCGGTGTGCAGACCAACCTCGAAAATCTCGGCTTGGAGGCTTTGGGCATCCAGGTGGAAAGAGGCAAGGTGGTTGTGGATGACTACTACCGCACCAATGTGGAGGGCGTATATGCCATCGGCGACATCGTTCACGGTCCCGCACTCGCCCATGTGGCGTCGCAGGAGGCACAGATATGTGTGGAGAAAATCGCCGGACACAATCCCGAACCGATCGATTACGGCAATATTCCGGGCTGCACCTACACCACACCTGAGGTGGCTTCCGTCGGACTGAACGAGCAGAAGGCTCTTGAGGCCGGTTATGAAATCAAAGTGGGCCGTTTCCCCTTCACAGCATCCGGAAAGGCAACCGCCGCCGGCAACCGCGACGGCATGGTCAAGGTGATTTTTGACGCCAAGACCGATCTGCTGCTTGGCTGCCACCTGATAGGGGACAACGTCACGGAGATGATTACGGAGGCTGTGGTTGCACGTAAGGCGAAAATGACCGCCGAACAGCTGCTCAATGCCGTCCATCCGCACCCGACAATGTCGGAAGCGGTGAAAGAGGCGGTTGAGGCCGCCTATGGCAAAGCCGTGCACGTTTAGCACACTTGTTTGGAAATACGGTGGTTCGGGCAGTGTTCCCTCTGTTTTCCGGTCTTAAAATAAAACCTGCCGTTATTTAATATGAATGTATGAAAACAGCATACCTGTTTCCTGGTCAGGGCGCACAGCATGTGGGCATGGCAAGGGGACTTTATGAAGAAAAGGACGAAGTAAAGAGGCTTTTTGAACAGGCCAATGAGATTTTGGGCTTCCGCATCACCGACATCATGTTTTCGGGTACTGAGGAGGAGTTGAAGCAGACGAAGGTGACCCAGCCTTCCATTTTCCTGCATTCCACCGCTTTGGCATTGTATGGGGTGAAGGATTTCCATCCGGATATGGTTGCAGGCCATTCGTTGGGCGAATTTTCGGCACTTGTTGCCAACCGCTGCCTCTCATTTGAAGAGGGGCTCCGACTTGTCGCGCAACGGGCCACCGCCATGCAGAAGGCCTGCGAGCTGCAGGAATCCACCATGGCTGTGGTGCTGGGTCTCCCCGATGAAAAGGTAAACGAAATATGTCTGGAGATTACCGAACAGGTTCTGCCGGCCAACTTCAACTGTCCGGGCCAGGTGGCCATTTCCGGCTCCAGACGCGGCATTGAGGAGGCGACTGTCCGGATGAAGGAGGCCGGAGCCAAGCGTGTGCTGCCGCTGAAGGTCAGCGGGGCATTCCATTCGCGCTTTATGGAACCGGCGCGTGCCGAGTTGGCCGAGGCGGTCGACCGTGCCACGCTGCAAACCCCAATCTGTCCGATTTACCAGAATTACACCGCGCGTCCGACCACCGACATCGATGAAATCAGGAAAAACCTCAAGGCGCAGCTGACCGCCCCGGTCCTTTGGACACAGAGCGTGAAGGCCATGGTCGCCGATGGGGCTGAGGCCTTTGTCGAACTCGGTCCCGGCAGTGTCCTGCAGGGGCTGGTCGGTAAGATTGCACCGGAGGTTACAGTCTCCGGCATGGAATAGCCATGAAACATCTGCCGGCCCTCTGTTTATGCTTGACATTGGCCGTATGCTCCACATTGCGGGCGCAGGTTGCGGGCTGCACCGATCCGAGGGCGCGGAACTACAATTCCGAGGCGGAGATTAACGATGGCAGCTGCCGATATTCCAAGGCATCCGTGTCGCCGTTTTTCACTGCTGAACTGCCGCCTGTCGTCGGAGGCAGTTCCGGATTGCTCCGCATTGACAGCGGTTTTTACACCCACAACGACCATCGCGAAGGGATTCTGTATCGTCTGGATACGTCCGATGCGCATATTGCAGGGGAGATAGCATTGCCAGGCATACGGTTCAGAGACATGGAGGATGCCGCCACTGACAGCCTGTACATCTATTTGGGCGATTTTGGCAACAATGTCTCCGGCAACCGTAATGACCTGCATATCCTGCGCATACTGAAATCATCCCTGAATGATTCCCTGCCGCATGTTGACACTATCCGGTTCAGCTATCCGGAGCATAACGATTCCACCCCTGCGGCCGCAAACAGTACCGACTGGGACTGCGAGGCAATGGTTGCCTCAGGGGACAGCCTATACCTTTTCACAAAACAGTGGGCCTCCCTGCAGACAGCCTTGTACGCGCTGCCAAAGATGCCGGGGCGTTACGATGCCAGGCTGGTGGACACCTATGCGGTCGGAGGGCTGGTCACCGGTGCCGACATCGATGAGGAGCACAGGGTGGTGGTGCTGTGCGGATACTCCCAATTGCTCCAGCCGTTCCTGCTGTTGCTCTATGACTATGAAGGGAACAACTTTTTTTCCGGGAACAGGCGGAAAATCTCTCTCCAGCTTCCGTTCCATCAGGTTGAGGCTGTGGTAAGGGAGGAGGGCTTCAGATACATCCTTACGAACGAGTCGTTCAGGCACGGCGGATTTTCAACACCCGCACGTTTCCACCGCATTGATTTGTCACCGTTCCTTTCAACCGATACCCAAAAATAATTTTCATTTTTTTTCAGGCAAATCTTCAAATTATTTTTCATTTTTTTGTACTTTTGCAAGTTTGAATAATTCATAGGCATGAAAAGGGTACGGATTGACATTCTGGGGGCAAACGGCCAATTAGGCAGTGAAATGCGCTGTCTCTCCACACTTCACACCGGATTTGACTTTACATTTTCAGATCTGCCTGATGTGGACATAACCTCTCTGGAAAGCCTTCGCTTACATTTTGAGGCGGTACGTCCTGATGTGGTCGTGAACTGCGCCGCCTACACGGCGGTGGACAAGGCGGAGAGCGAACCTGCTGTTGCGGAGGCTGTCAATCATTTTGCGGTGGAGAATATCGCCAGGCTTTCAAGCGAATACGGTTTTCTGCCGCTCCACATTTCAACCGACTATGTTTTTGACGGCACCTCCTGCCGGCCATACCTTGAAACCGACCCATGCAATCCGGTTTCAGTCTACGGTCGTACAAAGAGGGCGGGAGAGGAGGCTCTGCTGAATCATGCGGGACGTGCTGTGCTTATCCGCACGGCGTGGCTCTATTCCTCATTCGGAAACAATTTTGTGAAGACTATGCTGCGTCTGGGGCAGGAGCGTCCGGTCGTGAAGGTCGTTTTTGACCAGATCGGCACGCCCACCTATGCGGCGGATCTGGCAGATGTGATTATGCGTTTTGCCGCAAAGGCGACGGAAATCAATGATGTTCAGGTGTATCATTTCACGAATGAGGGTGTTTGCAGCTGGTACGATTTCGCCCGACGGATCATTGCATCGGTGTCGGAAAGCTGCAAGGTGCTGCCAATTGTATCCTCGGAATATCCCACACCTGTGACACGTCCGCCTTACAGTGTGCTGGACAAACGTAAAATAAAGGAGGAACTGCAGATTGAAATTCCGCATTGGGAGGATGCCCTGCAACGCTGCCTTGCCAAATTATTATTGTAGGGACGATGTGCACATCGTCCCGTTATCCTAACCCGGATTCAAAAAAATAGAAACCAGAAAATAAAAAAAGAAGATTTAAATTGTAATTATAAAGAAAAAAGACGATGAGTAGAATTGTTCACATTGCAGGACGACAGATCCTGGATTCGAGAGGAAATCCCACAGTGGAAGTTGATGTCTATACGGAGGCGGGAGCCGTCGGGCGCGCAGCCGTTCCTTCCGGTGCATCCACGGGTGTCCACGAAGCGGTGGAGTTGAGAGATGGAGATGAAAGTTTGTACCAAGGAAAAGGCGTGTTGAAGGCGGTGCAGGCCGTCAACAAAACCATAGCGGAGGAACTGAACGGCTACCCTGTGGACCGTCAGGATCTCATTGATGCCCGTATGATTGAACTGGACGGGACGGAAAACAAAGGAAATTTCGGCGCCAACGCCATTCTCGGTGTCTCTTTGGCCTGTGCCAAGGCGGCTGCGCTGGAAAACGGCATGGAGCTGTACCGTTATCTGGGCGGCATTCATGCCCATCGGCTGCCAATCCCGATGATGAATATTCTCAATGGCGGCAAACATGCTGATAATGCCATTGATTTTCAGGAATTCATGATTATGCCTATTGGCGCATCCTGTTTCAGTGAGGCGTTGCGCTGGGGCGTTGAAGTGTTCCATACCCTTAAATCTGTGCTGAAAAAACGGGGTCATTCCACCAATGTGGGTGATGAAGGCGGTTTCGCGCCCAACCTTGGCTCCAACGAGGAGGCCATTGAGGTTGTGCTTGAAGCCATTGAAAAGGCCGGTCTGAAACCCGGACCGGATGTTGCAATTGCCCTTGACCCGGCATCATCCGAATTTTATGACGAGAAGAAAAACATCTATTCGTTCAAATGGTCCGACAATCGTGTCCTGACTCCTGAGCAGATGGTTGACTATTGGGTTGACTGGACAAAAAAATACCCGATTGTCTCCATTGAGGACGGTCTTGCCGAAGATGATTGGGATGCCTGGAAACTGCTCACAGACAAAATAGGTGATCGTGTGCAGCTTGTCGGCGACGACCTGTTTGTCACCAACATAGAACGGCTTAAGATGGGGCTGGAACGCAAGGTTGCCAATTCCATCCTGATAAAACTGAACCAGATAGGCACCCTGACAGAGACCATGCAGGCAATCTTTATGGCGCAGCGTAACGGTTATACGGCGGTCATCAGCCACCGTTCCGGCGAAACGGAAGATACCACCATCGCCGACCTTGCCGTGGCCTTCAACACCGGCCTGATCAAGACCGGTTCCGCCAGCCGCACTGACCGCATCTGCAAGTATAACCAGTTGCTCCGTATAGAGGAGCAGTTGGGCGATGCCGCCGGCTTCTGGGGCAAGGATTTCCCGTTTGCCATCCGATAAAGGAAAATGAATTTATCATGTGGAGGGTGACTCATTTTTAGGGACACCCTCTTTTTTTTATTTTTTTTTCATATTAGCGCAATATTTCCCCGATTCCACGTTTTATTAGTCCAAAAATGACTATTGTAACGTGAGCAGTACCTATTCTTTGTGGTTCATTCCGTTGTGTCTGGCTGTTGGAACGGCCTATGCCTTCCTGCTTTATGGGAGCAGGCATGGCTATGCCTATACCGTAAGGGTCAGGCGGATGCTTTTCCTGTCAAGGATGCTTGCCGTTTCGCTGCTTTGCTTCCTTCTGCTGCGTCCTGTGGTTGTGGGCCGTGGCAAGGAGGTTGAGAAGCCGTTGCTGCTTTTCGGTATTGACAATTCCGAATCCGTTGCTCTTACAAAGGATTCCGCATACTACCGTAACGAATACCCTGCCCAGTTGGAACGGCTTACCGGAAGGCTTGCCAAGGACTACGATGTGGAATGCTTCCTTATTGGGGATTCTGTCCGACGTGGCGGCACTCCCGATTTTTCGGAGAAGGCCACCAACCTGTCACGTTTCTTCTCCCAGATGGAACAGCGCTATCTGCACAGGAATGTCGGGGCGGTTGTTTGCCTAAGCGATGGCATCTGTACTGAGGGCGAGGACCCGCTTCATGCGGCCGGACGTCTGAAATATCCCATATATACTGTCGCATTGGGGGACACGACGGAGGTTTGCGACCTGCGAATCGCCAAGATACGATGTAACCGCAGTGTGCATCTGCACAATTATTTTCCTATCGAGATACTGGTGCAGGCCAGCAGGCTCAAGGGCAGACAGACACATCTGCAGATTTTGGAAGGGGACAAGGTCATTTTTGAGAAAGATTTGCCGATCAGCCGCAACGATTATTCCGAATGGGTGAGGTTCAATACTGAGGCCACAAAGACAGGCCATCTCCATTACCGCATACGGCTTTCCGAGGTGGAGGGCGAATACACTTTGGCGAACAATAGTGGGGATGTTATGGTCAGGGTTATCGACGAAAGGCACAAGGTGGCGGTGATCTACCGCGCACCGCATCCGGATGTGGCCGCAATAGTTGAGGCGGTGAGGGACAACCCTCTCTATGAGGTGGAGAGTTTTCCCGTTGAAAAGTTCAAGCCGGGTGCGCAGCCGTATGCGATGTACATCCTGCACCAGATTCCGACCGCCGGCCAGCCTATGGAGCAGGTGCTGCAACAGGCCTCAAAAAGCGGGGCCGGCCTGATGTTCTTCCCCGGAGACCTTTCCGGAGGCGTTGTGCGTCTGCCTGCCGGATGCGGCCTGCAGATCGCCCGCGACAAGGAGATGAAAAATGACGCCTATGCGGTGCTTAACGCCGATTTCGCCGATTTCGCACTTTCCAACGATTTTGTAAGGATGCTTCCGGACTTTCCGCCGCTGCAGCTGCCGTTCGGAACCTATACGCTCTCCGCTGCCGCCAGCGTATGCCTGTATCAGCGGATCAACCATGTGCCCACCCGCTATCCGCTTTTCTTCCTTCACGACAGTCCGCAGGGGAAAATGGCGCTTTTTCTGGGTGAAGGCTGGTGGCGCTGGCGCATCCACAATTATTTGCACGAAGGCAACCATCTTGCGTTCGACCATTTTATTGGTCAGGTCTTCCAATATCTTGTCACGAGGGAGGACCAGAGCCTCTTCCGTGTCAAGGGGAAGGATGTGTATGGCGAAAACGAGGAGGTGCGCCTTGATGCGGAAGTGTATGACAAGAACTACGCCCTGAACAACCGTCCGGATGTCCGCCTGGAGGTGGTTTCCGCTTCCGACGGCGGCAGGCACGAGTACCTCTTTTCACGCACTTTGCAGGCCTACCGGTTGGAATTGGGACGTCTGCCGGAAGGGGAGTACCAATGGAGCGCCTCCGTTGACTGGCAGGGGACAACGATGCGCAGGAGCGGCAGTTTTTATGTTCAGGCCGTCCGGACGGAGGCGGTGAACCTCACAGCCAACCATCAGCTGCTGTTGAATCTGGCCTCCATCAACGGTGGGGAGATGATATATCCTGCATCCCTCGGTAATATTGAAAAACTGCTGCGCTCAAACGACCGTATCAGGCCTGTCGCCCGCTACAGCAAAAGGCGGCATCCGCTGCTTGACCACGTCGGAGCGTGGGCTCTTCTTGTCCTTTTGTTGGGCGGGGAGTGGTTTCTGCGAAAATGGAGTGGAAATTATTAGAAAAAAAGTGAACTTAGTGCCAAAAAAAACGTACATGACAACATGCGAAAAGAGCAAATGACAACGGATATGAAGAAAGGGTTTGTTAATATTGGGCAGAATCGTGCCAGCCACACAGCGGTGGTGCTGCTTTGCGTTTTTCTTTCCACAATCGGAACCGCCTGCGCACAGCGCGAACAACGTCCGGGCGGACCGGCCCTGGTCGACCTGACTCCGGCGGCCGAGCACACCGTGAACACTGTTGTGCACATTAATTCCGAAATGCTGCAGAAGAACAGCATGTGGGACAACTTTTTTTCTGACCCGTTCTTCAATTTCTTCAATTTTCAGGCACAGCCACAGGTATATCAGGCATACGGTTCCGGCGTCATCCTCTCCGAGGACGGATATATCGTGACCAACAACCACGTGGTGGCGGAGGCGCAAAAGGTGACCGTGACGCTTAACGACCAGCGGAAATTCGAGGCTCGGATCATAGGCACAGATGAGGCGACCGATCTTGCCCTGCTGAAAATAGATGCCAAAGGACTTGACTTTATTGAA
The DNA here is from genome assembly GCA_902774175.1 of uncultured Bacteroidota bacterium. Classification (GTDB taxonomy): domain Bacteria; phylum Bacteroidota; class Bacteroidia; order Bacteroidales; family WCHB1-69; genus UBA1195. Next base: position 48,687 of record CACYHG010000025.1, on the reverse strand, counting down.
TACGGCAATTCGGACGATGTCCGTCTGGGCGAATGGGTGCTGGCTGTAGGTAATCCCTATAACCTCAATTCCACCGTGACGGCAGGTATCGTGAGCGCCAAGGCCCGCAATCTTGACATTTTGGGTAACGGGAGCCGCGTGGAGACCTTCATCCAGACCGATGCGGCTGTAAATAGCGGCAATAGCGGCGGAGCGCTTGTGAATGTGGAGGGGAAACTGATCGGCATCAATGCGGCCATCGCCTCCAATACCGGCTCCTATGCAGGCTATTCCTTCGCCATTCCTGTAAATGTGGTGAAAAAGGTTGTTGCGGAGCTTAAACAATATGGAAGGGTAAAATCCGTTACTCAGGGCACACCTGTCATGAAACAGTTGGGGGCTGAGTTCCAACCGCTGACCTCCCAGGTGAAACAGGCCTTTCAGGTGGATCACGGGCTTATGGTCACCCGATTGGGGGACGGACTGCTGAAAAGGGCCGGTGTCCAGAACGGGTATGTGATTCTTTCTGTAGACCGCAAACCGGTAAACCGTCCTGAAGATCTGGAAACCATTTTGGGTAACAGAAGGGGGAATGTTCTGGTGGAAGGGTTCTATCCCAACAGCGGTTTCATACATTATTATAATTTGACACTTTAATCATTGTATAAAAAATAGATATTCACTAAACGATACGCTATGAGGCAATTAAAAATTTCACACTCTATTACAAACCGGGACAACAGCTCCTTCGAGAAATACCTGCAGGACATCAGCAGGGAACAGATGATCGGACCGGATGAAGAGGTGGAGCTGGCCCAGCAAATAAAGGCCGGAAACAAGGAGGCACTGGACAAACTCGTACGGGCAAACCTCCGTTTTGTGGTCTCTGTGGCAAAACAATACCAAAACCAGGGGTTGGGTCTTCAGGACCTGATCAACGAGGGGAATCTCGGCCTGATAAAGGCGGCCAAGCGTTTTGACGAAACCCGAGGATTCAAGTTCATCTCCTATGCTGTCTGGTGGATACGGCAGTCCATTTCCCATGCCATCGCCGACCAGTCGCGCATCGTGAGACTGCCTGTAAACCAGTTGGGTGCAGTAAACCGTATCAAGAAGGAGATTTCACGGTTGGAGCAGATTTACAACCGTCCGCCTACGATTGAGGAGATTTCGGAGGTTATAGACATGACTCCGGAAAAGATTGGTGAAATAATCAAGATTTCCGCCCGTCATCTCTCCATGGATGCGCCCATCAACAATGAGGACGACACCTTCTTCATCGACACCTTCATCAGCAACGACGGTGGCGGCCATACCGACGCGCCTCTGCTGCAGGAATCCCTTGAAAAGGAGATCAACCATTCGTTGGAGGTTCTGGATCCGAAGGAGAGGGATTTGATCTGCATGTACTTTGGAATCGGAATGGCACACGAGTACACCTTGGATGAAATCGGTGAGAAATACAACCTCACCCGTGAGGCGGCCCGCCAGATGAAGGAGAAGGCACTGAAAAAACTGCGTAAAACCGGTATAAAACGGTTGAAACCTTACTTATAATTTTTTAAAAGAAGAATAAAATGAATTATTTGTTTACCTCGGAATCCGTTTCCGAAGGGCATCCTGACAAAGTTTCCGACCAGATTTCGGACGCTTTGCTGGATGAGTTCCTGAGGAGGGATCCCAAAGCAAAGGTGGCCTGCGAGACAATGGTCACAACAGGGCTTGTGTTCTGTTCCGGAGAGGTGAAGACACACTCCTATGTCGATATTCAGGAAACGGCACGTCAGGTTATCCGCAATATCGGCTACACCAAGGGGGAATACATGTTTGAAAGCAATTCCTGCGGTGTCATCTCGGCAATCCATGGGCAGTCGCCCGATATCACCCAAGGGGTGGAGCGGAGCGATGAGGAACAGCAGGGTGCGGGGGACCAAGGACTGATGTTCGGTTATGCCTGTAAGGAGATGGATAACTACATGCCTCTGCCGATTGAATTGGCGCACAGATTGGTACAGGAATTATCCGCCATCCGGAAGGAGGGAAGGCAGATGACCTATCTCCGTCCGGACGCCAAATCGCAGGTGACGGTGGAATATGAGGCGTCGGGGCGGCCTGTCCGCATTGACACGATTGTGCTCTCCACCCAGCATGACGAGTTTTCCGCATCGGAGGAGGAGATGCTGGCCGTTATCCGGAAGGATGTTGAGGAGATACTTATCCCAAGGGTTAAAGCCACATGCCCCGAAGATGTCCAGAATCTGTTCTCAAGCTACAAACTCTATGTTAATCCGACAGGGAAGTTTGTCATCGGCGGCCCGCATGGTGACACCGGACTGACAGGCCGGAAAATCATTGTCGACACATACGGAGGGAAAGCTCCGCATGGAGGCGGCGCCTTTTCCGGAAAAGACAGTTCCAAAGTGGACCGTTCGGCCGCATACGCCGCGCGCTATATCGCCAAAAATCTGGTTGCCGCCGGAGTTGCGGACGAAGTGCTTGTGCAGATTGCATATGCCATCGGCATTGCCGAACCTGTAGGCATATATGTGAACACTTTCGGCAGCTGTCATCTTCGTGATGAGGAGGGCAGGGTGCGCCAGGATGCGGAAATTGCCGCAGTTGTCAGCAAACTGTTTGATTTGCGGCCCTATGCCATCTGCAAAAAGTTCGGGCTGCAGAATCCGATTTTCCTTCCCACCGCCACTTACGGTCATTTCGGACGCGACACCTATCGCAAGGAGGTTGAAGTCTTCTACGAGGATTCGGAGACCGTTACACGCATGGTGGACGGCAAACCGCACCATTACAAGGAGGTCACTTTCTTCGCATGGGAGAAGACCGATGCCGTGGACAGCGTACGGAAAGCCTTCAACTTACCTACACTTTGATTTCCAATTGGCTGGATCCGTCCGGCTGTTTTGTTACCACAATCTGTTTGTCAATTGCCTTGAGTTCAGGCATGTGGGATATTATGCCTATGAGACGGTTTCCGGTGGTCAGCCCCTCAAGCACCTCCATCGCCTGTTGCCGTGAGTTTTCGTCAAGGGAGCCGAAGCCTTCGTCAAGGAACATCGTGTCAAGCCGGATGCCGCCTGCGGCGGATTGGATTTCATCGGAAAGGCCGAGCGCGAGCGACAGAGAGGCCTTGAACGATTCCCCGCCGGAGAGTGTCTTCACGCTGTCGGTCGAGCCGTTGTGATGGTCGATTATGTCGATGTCGAGGCCGGTCTGAGCATTGCCTTTGAAGTCGATGCGGCGCTTGAGCTCAAACTGCCCGTGTGTCAGGGTGCGAAGGTGCATGTTAGCGCGGTGCAGGATACGGTCGAAGTGCACTGTCTGCACAAAGGTTTCCAGTTCAATACGGCTCTTACCGCTGATTTTTCCGTTAAGGGTGTCGGAAAGGGATTTCTTCCATGCCAGTTGTTGTGCGGTATGCTCATAGGACTGCTGCTTCGCACGGATGGATTCAAGCCGTCGGCTGTTGGTGTCGATGCGTGTGCGCAGCTTCTGTGCCATGTTCTCCTTAACCTTTTTTTCCTCTTGCAGGCTTTGCAGCAGCTGCTGTTCGGCCTGTGCATCTATGCTGCAGCCCTCTGCGGTCAGTTTTTCCAAGGCCTGGATTTCCCCTTCGGTTTTGTCAAGCAGCTCCTTCTGCTTGTTGTAGTCTTCTGTGCTGGTGCGGATTTCATTTTCAATCCCTTTGCACAGGTCGGACAGTTGTTTCATGGCCGCTTCCGCAGACTTTTTGTCCGGATAGGCAAGGCGTGACCTCCAATCGGCGGTCTGGTTCTCCTTCTCCTTTTTCTTGCTGACGGTCTCCGCCATTGTTGTGGAGAGTTCGGAGCATTTTTCGGCAAGTTCCTTTGCTTTGGAGGTTGCCTGTGGAATCAGTGTATGTTCCAACGCCGCTTTGCGCGCCACCCGTTTGTTTTCGTCTTCAATGGTTTGTGTGAGCTGGCCGATCTGTTGGCCCAACTGTTCCTGATGTGTCCGTATGGTTTCGGGCAGCCGCTCCAAATCTGTGCCGAAAGAGAATTCGCGCATCTGCTGTTCCAATCCGGCCTTCATGGTGTCAACCTGTCCTTTCTCCTCCTTACATTTTCCGGTGCCATTGGTGACTCTTTCACACAAATCATTGTATTTCTTTTTTTGCGCTTCTATCTCTTCACGTGTCGGGGCCGTTGCAGATTTGGCGGCCTTGTTGGGATGGTTCAGTGAGCCGCAGACGGGGCAGGGCATACCCTCCTGAAGATTTTCCGCCAAAATTCCGGCCTGTTCGCGAAAATAGGCGCTCTCCATCTCTGTAAGCCGGTTGGACTCTTTTTGTCTGTCCTGTATGATTTTATCCAGCCCCAGCTGGTATCTCTTAAGTGTCTCCGACTCTTTAAAATATGATTCCAGATTGGAGGCCAGCTGCCGTAGCGTCTGCAGTTTCTCCTCCAACTGCCTTTTCACATTGTTGTGCCGCTCCAGTTCCGAACCGGCGTCGCCTATGGATTTCTGCTCCTGTTGGAGTGTGTCCAGTGTTTTTTCAGACAGCTCCTTCGCTTCGCAGCATTTTTTGTATTCCTTTTCCAGTTTTTCGGCCTGTTGCTGCAGCCTGGCCGTCTCAGTCTGCAGTTCATTCAGCTTGTCGTAGTCCGGCAGCGATTGGGTGATGGTGGTGACAGAGGCGTTGAGCTTCTCTTTTTCCGGTTCGCGCTGCATTGCCTTTTCCATGGCCTTTCTTTTCAGTACAAGCTGCGGTTCCGCCTCAAGGATTGCCTTGGCTGCCTCCTCCTTTTTCTGCAGATTTTGCCGGAATGTTTCCGCCTCCTTAAGCCGGCCTGAAGTCTCAAGAAGCTTTTTTTCTGTTTCAACAAGCCATGCAGTGTGTTCCAGAACCGCGTCACTGTCCTGTTTGATCTGTTGCTCGGCGAGCGTGATGATTTCCGGCAGCCGCGGCATCAGTGAATTTTCCGTGGAAAGGAGTTCATTGAGCCTCTGTGCCGTTTCCGTCTCCCCGCATTGCAGGTTCTGCGCATCGTTGCGTACAATGTTTTCTGCATCCCGGAGCATTACCGTAAGGTCCGACACATCTCTTTTGATCTGGTCTTGTAAGATATTGTAATTATGTGTGTTGAATATTCTTCGGAAAATCTCCTGCCTTTCGTTCGTCCCGGCAAGGAGCAGGTCGCGGAACTGCCCCTGGGCAATCATGGCGATTTGGGCATACTGGTTGCGGTTTATCCCTAAGATTTCCGTGATTTTTTCGTTGACGGTCTGTGTCTTGGTGATGACCTGCGTCGTGTCGGGCAGCTGGAGTTCGGCCTTTGCCTGTTCCGTGGTTGTGCCGCCGCCGCGCAGGGCGGGCCGCTGGTAGGCCGGATTGCGTCTGATGCGGTAGGTCTTGCAGTTATAGCGGAAAACCATCTCCACGTAGGTGGGGGTGTCCGGCGTGGCGTAACGTGAACGGAAGGCGGACGGCTCCCGGACTTTTCCGCTCGCCTCGCCGAACAGGGCGAAGCAGATTGCGTCAAAGATTGTGGTTTTGCCCGCGCCGGTCTCGCCGGTGATTACAAAAAGCCCCTTTTCACCCAGCCTGGTGAAGTCTATTCCGGTTTTTCCGGCGTAGGAGCCGAAAGCGGACATGGTGAGTTGTAACGGCCTCATTATCTATTCCTCCCAAATATTTTTGATAATCCCTTCAAGGTATCTTTCCTGTTCCGGACTCATTTCAGCATTGTTTTGTATATTAAATAGTTCCCGGACGAATTCAATCGGCTTTTTCTCGGCGGCGGCGGAGAGTGCCTCCTCCGGAAGCTCCGTGCTGCGGGTCCGGCTGTTGTCGTATTGCAGCTCCAGCAGGTTGGGATAGATGCTTCGGAGACGTCCTATCGCGTCGTACACATCCTCCTCGTCGGTGAGGGTTATGTGAATATAGGCCTCATCCATGCCTTTGTCATGGAAAAATGAGGGGTCGGTCAGCTCCGCAAAGGTGCCACGCAGCATTTTCCATGCGTGCGGCGGCGTAATCGGTATGGTTTTGATTTCCAGATTGCCTTTCTCCTTCATTTCAATTATGCTCACGCTCTTTTCATCGTTGGCCTCGGCAAACGAATAGGGCATGGGCGTGCCGCTGTAGCGGATGTGCGGCTCTCCGCAATGCTGCGCCCTGTGCAGATGTCCGAGCGCGACGTAGTCGAAATCTTTAAAAATGGAAGCCTCCACATTGTCCACGCCGCCCACCACCATCCGGCGTTCCGAACCGGCAGGCTCCGCGTTGGTTATGAACTGGTGCACAATCGCCACATTACGGCATTCGCTATTGATTGTGCAGCTCCCGACCACATGCTGCATCGCAAGGTTGTAGTCGTCGCCAAGCTCCTTGTCGGTGAAGGGCCTGACATTGGCCGGTTTCAGAAAGGGGATGGGATGGAAGGCAACTGTCCCATATCCGTCCTCCAGAAGCACCGGCTCAATCCGGCCTGTATAGACAGGGGAGAGGTATATTCCGCCGGCGTTCATGATCCGGTTTCCGAAGGCGATGCGCTCCGCCGAATCGTGGTTGCCGCTTATCACTATCACTTTCTGTCCGGCCTCCTTAAGCCTTGTAAGAAAATCGTCGAACAGGCAGACCGCCTCCTCGGAGGCCACGGAGCGGTCAAAGACATCCCCGGCGATGAGGCAGACATCGGTCTGTTCGCTCTGCGCGGTCTCCACAATTTTTGCGAGCACGACTTTCTGATCCTCAAGCAGGGAACGCTCATAGATGCGGATTCCCAGATGCAGGTCGCTTGTATGCAGTATTTTCATTGTTTTGTGGTTTCGGTTGAATGCTGTGTGAGGAAGATGAAATCCTCCACGCCAAGCTGTTCCGGGCGTTTGCCGAACAGCTCCGTTGTGGTGGTTCCCTCTTCAAAAGAGATGCTTTTCAAGGAATTCCTTAAGGTTTTCCGCCGCTGGTTGAAGGCGGTCTTGATAATTCTCCTCCATAGTGCCTCGTCGCAGGGAAGCTGCTCGCGGCTGTTGCGCCGCAGCCGTATGACCGCCGACTTGACCTTTGGTGGCGGGTTGAACCTATTTTCATCCACCGTGAACAGGTATTCAATGTCATAAAAGGCCTGTAGCAGCACGCTGAGGATGCCGTAGTCGCGGTTACCCGGCTTTGAGGCGATGCGGAGCGCCACCTCTTTCTGGAACATGCCCACAACCTCCGGAATGCTGTCGCGGTATTCGAGTATGCGGAACAGGATTTGGGATGAGATGTTGTAGGGGAAGTTCCCGATGACTGAAAACGGTGCGTCAATAACCGTGTTAAGGTCAATCTTCAGGAAATCACCATGATGGAGCTTTGGCGCAAGCTCCGGAAAATGCTGCTGCAGGTAGCTGACGGATTCTTCATCCAGCTCTATCGCATGAAGTTGCATCCCTTTTTTCTGGAGCAGGAAACGGGTGAGCACACCCATGCCCGGTCCGATTTCCAGCACCCTTTCCGTCTCAGGGGAGAGCGCCGACGTGATTCTTCCAGCTATCTCCAAATCATTGAGAAAATGCTGTCCCAGTCTTTTTTTCGCCCTGACATCGTCCTTTTCGCGTTGCATCATCATTGGTGGTTTTTATCTGATTTCAAATGCAAAAATAATCAAAAAGGAGATTCGTAACGGCATGTGACAAAAAAAAAGGGGGCTGCCATCCGGCAGCCCTCTTTTTTTAATTTTTCGCGATTTTCCGCATGACCGTGCCGTGGCCGGTCCGGATCTGCAGGAAATAGATTCCTTTGGAGAGGGTGGATATGTTCACCGTGCCGGTGCTGCCTGACAGTTCCTGCCGCAGCACCTCCTGCCCGACGGCATTGAACAGCCGCAGGCTTTGCAGCGAACCTTGCGCATCGCGCAGCTGCGGCCGGTCGGTGGCGGGGTTGGGGCTTACAGTAATCTGCTCCTCTGCAGCCGCCTCGTTGAGCGCATCGCTCTGCTTGGTGACGAAGGTGAGGGACTCGCCATAGAGGGTGCCGCCCACGCCGCGTTCGATGTAGGCACGGAACATATAGACCTTTTTCGATTTCAGCCCGTTCAGCTTCAATGTCTTGTTGTCAATCAGGTTGGTGTCCTTGCTCCATTCCTTGTCCTCCCGCATTTTCCATGCGATGCCACGTTCAAGCACGTTGGCGGCCTCATCGCCGTAGTTGAAGGTGGCGTGCAGCCGTGCGCTGCTGCCGGTGATGCTGTCCGCATTGCGCGTGAAGGCGGAGGCGGGCATTGGGGAGGCGGCGAGGATGGGGTAGCCGAAGTTGCAGGCGGCATCCTGTTTCCAGAGCTTTTTGCCGCTGTAGCTGTTCAGTGTGTCGGCGAACGCCGGGGTCTTCATGGCCTCATCGTCCATCCGGTACATGTCGAGGCGGTATTGGGTCGAATCATTGTAGGGGCGGGAAATCCGGGCGCTGTCCTTGGCGCTGACCTTGGAGGAGACAAAGCAGTGGCGGATCGGATAGGGTTCTATCGGGGTGGATTGCGAAATTTGGTTAATGAGGGAACTCTTTACCGTGGGTTTTCCACCCGCTGTATGCCAGAGGCTATCGGTGCCTTATTGCTTATACCTGCATTGGCATAGTCATAAATGGAACCGGTGAAATAGCAGTCAGAAACTTGCCTGCCACTACCGCTAATACCGTATGCAACAGCTCCATGCAACTCCGCATCGCATCCGCATTCGTATATAGCACGGGACGTGCCGATTCCATAAACGGTTTTTGCATACATTTTTCCGGAAGAGAAACTGTTGCGGATTTCGTTTTTCGTGCTGTTGAAACCACTAATGCCTACAATAGTTGACGGGAGCGTTGCGCCTGTATGGACAATTTCCAATTGGGAGAAACAATGGTCAATCACATTACTGTCCAGACCGGCAAATGTCGACAAACCACGGGCAATACCGCCAATATCTAATTGGGCGTATTTATAGGAATTGTTGTTATACACCTTCATAAAACTTTTGCAGTCCTTTATGTCCATGTATCCGCCGCTGGAAATGCCTCCGCACTGTGTTGTGCTAATGATGGAATCCGAAGTGGTGACGCTTCCAGTGCATTCACAACCGGAAATAAAAACTTTACGCTTTATGATGTCTGTTGGTTCGTATTGGGGCGGCAAAGTGATGACAGTGTATCCTAGAATACTGCCATAGTGACCTCCTTTTACATGGATGGCATACTGGTAGGAGATCAGACGGACACGTTGGATGTTGGCGCCGATAGCCAGGCCGAAAAGCCCGACGTATAAATTAGAATTGTTGATTTTAAGATTTTTAATAGGATAGTTCTGTCCGTCATAATGGCCTGCAAATGCGCTGACACTGTAGCTTGGATTGAGTATGATGTTATTCCCGATAGGCTCGAAATCGGTGACTTCCGCCATGTCGATGGGGCCGGTCTGGATAAAATACTTGCCGTAGGAGATGAAATTCTCCACCTGAAGTTTTGCTTTGTCTGTCACAGGATTCTGGTTCACCCACGTGGCCAGCTCCTTGAGGTGTGCCGGGGTGGAGATCTTATAGGGGTCGCTCTGGGTGCCGCTGCCGCCACCAAAGGTCTGTGCGGAAAGGGCCGCCGTCATGCTGCATAACAGCAAAATAATAAAGTGTCTTTTCATGTCTGTGATGATTTAATTAATAATTCGAAAATTTCTGCAAAAATAGTCATTTTAAGCTTTCATTTTTCTATTTTTATGAAAAAAAACGTATATATATATATATATATCAATGTGTTACAATTTGCTCGTGAAAAATGGGGTCGCCGCGAAACAATACGTGGGTATATTGGCCTGCATTTTTCCGTTTGTATTGGAAAAATGACTACTTTTGCAAATTGGCCGGAGGGTTTTCCGCGGCCATGAAGGTAAAATTAATTTATTGTATTAAAATTTTGTTAATCTGAAATAAAACAATACATTATCATGAGCAATCTGGAATTTGACGGGGATGGGTTCCTGATCCATCCTGAAACCTGGACGAAGGAGGTGGCCGATGAAATTGCCAAGGCCGACGGAATCGAAAACCTGACGGAGCAGCATTGGGCGGTGATCAAGGTCATCCGGCAAAGTTACGAGGAGAAGGGCATGGCGCCCATGGTCAGGGTCATCTGCAAGGAGACCGGCCTGAAACTGAAGGACATTTACGAGCTTTTCCCGCTGGGTCCCGCACGCGGCGCATGCCGTGTGGCCGGCCTTCCGAAACCGGACGGTTGCGTTTAGTCGTTTATTTGAAATCAGACAGTTATGGATTGGTATAGGATAGTGGCACTATGTGCCGCCTGTTATTGTGTTTTGGTGATGGGCCTGCATTTTTTGCGGCTGATCCGTCTGGGCAAGCCCAAGGATCTGTCCAGGAAAAGCGGCAGCGTGGCGAAGGGGGTGGCCTATTCCAACACCGCCGCAATGATGCCGAACCAGAAGGAATCGGCCTATATGCACCTGCCCACCTATGCGGCCGGAATTGTGTTCCACCTTGGCATTTTCCTGAGCCTTCTGCTCTTCATCCTGCTGATGATACCGCCGGTGGAGGCGTGGCTTTTCTCTCTGGAATGGCTTTGTGCGCTGCTGGCAGCCTGCCTCTGTGTGAGTACGGTTTGCGGTTTTGTACTTTTCTTCAAGCGCATTATCAAAAAGGAGATGCGTGAGCTTTCCCATTTGGACGACTTCGTCTCCAACCTCTCAACCACAATGTTCCAGCTGTTCACACTACTGGCCATGTGTTACTTGGGGGGCAGCCGATGTGTGAGCACGGCCTATTACCTGGTCTGCGCCTGGCTGTTTTTCTATCTGCCGGTGGGCAAACTCCGCCATCTGCTCTATTATTTCGCCGCGCGTTACCATCTGGGCTTTTTCTACGGATGGCGCAACGTGTGGCCACCACAAAAAAAAGAGAATCATGAATAAACTGACCAAAGCACAGATAGATGCAGCCCTGAAGCTGCTTAAGATGCCTGCCGACAGCAAGCTGGTGACACATCTGAACGCCTGCGTGCACTGCGGGCTGTGCGGCACCTCCTGCATGTATTACACCACCTTGAAGGAGCCGCGCTACATGCCGGCCCGTAAAGTGGAGATGGTGGCTTCGCTCTACCGCCGATACTGCACCCTGACGGGCAAAATCTTTCCGCATCTTGTTCATGCCCGCGAACTGGACGAGCAGATGGCGGAGGAGATGATCGACGTGCTGTTCGGCGGCTGCACCATGTGCGGACGCTGCGTGAAGCACTGCTCCATCGGTGTGGACATTGCCTACATCGTCCGTGTGGGCAGGCAGATGCTGGCCGCCATGGGGCTTGTTCCCGCCACGCTGCAGGCCACTGTCGATGCCGCGCTGAACACAGGCAACAATATGGGCATTCCTACCGAGGAGTTTGTAGATACCATCCAGTGGATGGAGGAGGATATGCAGTCGGAAGAGGGGTTTGAAAAGGCAACCATTCCGCTGGACAAGGAGGGCTGTCACGTCCTTTATACCCTCAATCCGAGGGAACCGAAATTCTTCCCGCTCTCCATCTCGGCCATGGCCAAGGTCTTTTACGCCGCCAAGGAGAGCTGGACACTTTCCTCCACCATGTATGACGTGACCAACTACGGACTGTTCAACGGAAATAACGAGCAGGCCGGTGTCATTGCAAAGCATCTGCACGACGAGGTGCTGAAGCTGAAAGCGGAGACGCTCATTTTAGGGGAATGCGGCCACGGCTCACGTGCCACGCGCTGGGAGGGGCCCAACTATCTGGGACAGGCCTACGAATTTGAGGTGAGGACGGTTGTGGAGCTTATCAACGACTACATACGCAGCGGGCGCATCAAACTGAATCCCGCGCTGAATGCGGAAAAGGTGACGCTGCACGATCCCTGCAACTTAGTGCGTAACGGTGGTCTGCTGCAGGAGCTGCGCTTCGCGGTCAGGCAGTCATGCGCCGATTTTGTGGAGATGAACCCCTGCGGCAACGACAACTACTGTTGCGGTGGCGGCGGCGGCCAGTTAGCCATGAGCGAGTACAACGAGCGGCGGCTGAAGATAGGGGAGATTAAGGCCAATCAGATCCGCGCCACCGGCGCGAAGGTGGTGGTCACCCCATGCCACAACTGCGTGGACCAGCTGACGCAGCTGAGCCACCATTATAAATTGAATGTAAAGATCAAGACCATCGCCGAGATTGTGGCGGATGCGTTAGTCATGGAAAAATAAAAGTCATGAAAATCATCATCGTCGGAACGGCATATCCTTACAGGGGCGGGCTCTCCGCATTCAACGAGCGGTTGGCATTTGAATTCCAGAATCAGGGGCATGAGGTGGAAATCTACACCTTCACCCTGCAGTACCCGGGATTTTTGTTTCCGGGCAAAACCCAGTACAGTGACGAACCGGCACCGGAAAACTTGCGTATCTACCGGAAAATCAACTCCTGCAACCCCTTCAACTGGATAAAGGTGGGGCGGGAAATCCGGCGCAAAAAGCCCGATTTGATGATCACCAAGTTCTGGCTGCCCTTCATGGGACCCTGTTTCGGCACCATTGCACGGTGTGTGAGGCGCAACCGTCACACGAAGCTCATATCCATCCTGGACAATGTGGTTCCGCATGAGCACCGCATCGGTGACAAAATGTTCGCCCGCTATTTCATCCGCCCGACCGACGGTTTCGTGGCCATGTCGAAGTCGGTGCTGCAGGATTTGCGCCTTTTCACCCAAAGCAAGCCGGCGCGTTTCTGCCCGCATCCGCTTTACGACCATTATGGGGAGCGGCTGCCGAGGGAAGAGGCTCTTAAATTGCTCGGATTGGACAGCAGTTTCCGTTATGTGCTCTTTTTCGGCTTTATCCGCGCCTACAAGGGGCTGGACCTGCTTTTCGACGCCTTTGCCGACGAACGTTTGCGCGAGCTTCCGGTCAAACTGATTGTGGCAGGGGAGTTCTACGGCGATCCGGAGCCATATCTGGAACAGGTTAAGCGGCTTGGCATCGGGGAGAAGGTGGTGCTCTGCACCGATTTCATCCCCGACAGCGAGGTGAACCGCCATTTCAGCGCCGCCGATATCGTGGCGCAGCCCTACAAGTCCGCCACGCAGAGCGGCGTGACCCAGATTGCCTTCCATTTTGAAAAGCCGATGCTGGTGACCAATGTGGGCGGCCTGGCCGAGATTGTGCCGGACGGCAAGGTGGGCTTTGTTGTGGAGCCGGATTCTCAGCAGATTGCCGACGCGCTGTTCCGCTTTTTCAGTGAGAACAGGCAGGAGGAGTTCGAGCGGAACCTCCGTGAGGAGAAGAAAAAATACGCCTGGACCTCCATGACGGAAGCCATCGAAGGGCTGATTATGTAGCAGTTTTTTTTCTCTCTTGCATTTGAAATCCGTATACGTTTTTCAACTATTTTTGCATTCTGATATGGATAAGCATATATTAAAATAAAGGTCTATACAATAAATAGGAATATATTACCGTTGTTATAGTAGTTTTGGAAAAAGATGTATAACACTAAATATAATGCCATGACAGTGTATGATTTACGTGCGGCAATCAATACGGAACTCAGTTCCATGCCGAAGGAAATGCTACAGCAGGTAGTTGATTATGTGAAGTCATTGCGGAGAAAGGAATCGGTACCTGATTTGTCAGTTTCCCCGTTAGTGGCAAGTTTGCGGAGCGGAAATCCGGTCAGTTTGTCGGATGAAGAGGCGGATGTTCTGAAGGAAGAATACTTGACCGAGAAATACTTATGAGATTTTACCAATGCTGAAATTCCGGTTCTAACGCCTATGGAATATCTTCGCCGGTTGCAAAAAGGTGTTTTTTAATCAGGCTATAGATACCCAATAATCTTGAAAAGTTGTATTTTTGCAAATCCAATAATCTTGAAATGATGTAATGGCTTTTATGAAAAGAAAGATTTATAACAAGTTATTAGAGTTGCAATCCCTTGACCACAATATTCCCACTTTTTCCCCGTTAATAAGAAAGTTTAAAGAATAAAAATATCATGATTATAAGAAGCAAAGCGCCGTTGCGTTTGGGACTGGCCGGTGGGGGCACCGACGTTTCACCGTACTCAGATTTATACGGGGGCGCGATCCTGAACGCCACCATCAACATGTTCGCATACACCACGTTGGAGCCAACTGACGACGGCAAAATGGTTTTCGAGTCTCCTGACCGCAAGCTGCGGGAGGAATATGACAGCGCGGAATGCGTGGACACAGATGGTTTTTTCGTGCTGCACAAGGGGGTCTATAACCGCATTGTGCGGCAGTTCACCCACCAGCCGCTCTCGTTCCGCATCGCCTCCTACGTGGATGTGCCGCCCGGTTCCGGCTTGGGAACATCCTCCACATTGGTTGTAAGTATTTTGGGCGCGTTTGTGGAGTGGCTCAAGCTGCCGTTGGGCGAATATGACATAGCGCGGCTCGCCTACGAGATAGAGCGTGTGGATTTGGGTATGAGCGGCGGCAAGCAGGACCAGTACGCCGCCACCTTCGGGGGCTTCAACTTCATGGAGTTCAACAAGGAGAATGTGATTGTCAATCCGCTGCGCATCCGCAACCGCTACGCGGACGAGCTGGCGCACAATCTGGTGCTGTACTATACCGATACCAGCCATGTGTCGGCGGAAATCATTGAGGAGCAGCAGAAGAACGTGCGGGCAAAAAACAGCCAGTCCATCGAGGCGATGCACAAGCTGAAGGAGCAGGCGGTCCAGATGAAGGAGGCGCTGCTCCGTGGCAACATTGACCGGATAGGGGAGATCCTCGACTTCGGATGGAGGTATAAGAAGCAGATGGCCAGCAGCATCACAAATCCACGCATCGACGGAATCTACAACGCCGCGAAGGAGGCTGGAGCCTCAGGAGGCAAAATCTCCGGCGCGGGCGGCGGCGGATTCATGTTCTTCTATTGCCCGGGCGTGACCCGTTACGCTGTGGTTGAGGCGTTGCAGCGGTTCGGCGGCAAGGCCAAGCGTTATGAATTTGTAAATGAAGGGTTGAAGACATGGACAATGTAAGATTGTTTTTGCTGTTGCTGACAGTTTCCGTTGGCGGCCTTCATGCGCAGGGCGAATGGAATTACGACGGACGCTTCCTTGACGGTAACGGACGCCATGCGCTGGTGGCCCGCAGTACAAATCCTGACCAGTGGAAAGGGGAGGATTATTTCCGCTCCGACCTGCTGCTGCTGAATGTGAAGAACGGCAGGGAGGTTCTGGTGGCCGGCAGCCCCTCGTTCTATTGGGGCGCACTTTTTACAGATGCGAAGCATTTCATATACACGGAGGGCAACCATGTGTACAAAAGGCATGTGCGTGCAGGAGCAAAGCCGCAGCGCCTCTACACGCTGCGTGACACCACTCAGATGATGTTCCTCGACATGGTGCGCTATGGCGAAGAGGTCTACCTTGTCATCGCCGACTATTCGGTGAAAAAGCTTGAGAACCCTCGCTGGCCGGAGGACGATGACAGCTACAGCAGCCGGATGCGGATTGTCGAGCTGTACACCGGCACGGAGATAGCCACATTCTCCTTCCCGTATACCGGTTCGCCGCGCTACCGCTGCCACCAGCGGGAGGACGGATGGATGTTCTCAGTGATGGACACGCTGTTTGTCATGGATACGCCGCGCCATCTGCAGCATGCCGTTTCGCTGTTCCCGACGGCAGCACCCGCTGCGTTTGAAAACGAATGCTATTCGGTCCGCACCGACGCCGCGCAGCCGAAAAGGATACGGATTATTTCCAAATAATTTTTTACAGGTTCACTGTATCTCGTTCTCGTCTATCAGATGGTTGATGAGTGCGTAGAGTGTGAGGCCGGAGAGTGTCTTTATGCCTGTCTTGTGTGAGATGTTCTTCCGGTGGGTGATTACCGTGTGCACCGAAAGGTGCAGCATGTCAGCCACCTGCTTGTTTGTATAGCCTTTCGAAATGGCTTTCAGCACCTCCTTCTCCCGCATGGAGAGCTCGCTGCCGGCGGGAGCCCCCTCCGTTTCGTGTGAAATGGCCTCCAGCGCGTTTTTAAGCTTGGTCGAGATACGTGCAGGATTGTCCTCCAGGTCCAGCACCGTATGGAACTGTGCCAGCACGCTCTGTTCGCAGTAGAAGGTCTGCATGGCCGCAAGCAGCAGGTTCGGATACTCCTGGAAAATGTGGCGCAGCTTCAGCCGCTGGGAAAAATCAATCAGCATCGGGTTCAGAACCACTATGTCGGGGTTCAGCGCGGGCAGACGCTCCAAGGCGCTCTCCAATGTGGGGAGTGTGGCAATGACACGGTATTCCGTCTCCTCAAACAGGCTTTTAAGCCCTTCGGCCACCACGGGGGAATGCTCCACAATGAGCACTTTATTCTGTCTGGTCATGATTCCCCCTTTCCTTCATGTTGGCATAGTGGACCAGCAGGTGGTCCTCCAGTTGCGAATGCCGGTTGATGTCCTCCGTCAGGTGGTAGATGTCCATGGTGATGGAGATGCGCTCCTGCGGGGATGATTCCGGCGGCAGGTATTTGAGTAGTATGCTTACCAAGTCCTGCAGCTTCTCCTCAATGTTGGAGTGGTTGCTCTCGAACTCCCGTATGCGGAACGAAGCCTCCTGTTTTCCTTCCATCAGCACGCGGATATAGGGGAAAACTGTTTTCTCCTCATAATCAAAATGGGCGATAACCTCGTTGCGGTATTCCTCATAAAACTGCTGGAGCAGCCTGCCTTGTGATGCCGTGCATTTTTCAGCGATGTGCATCAGATGTGTTGCGATGTGCGGGAGCCGCTCCTCAAGGTAATAGCGGTGGGAGTCGGAGAGGAAAAGTAGCAGGTCGCCCATGTCGGTCCGTTCCGCCTCTTCGCGGCTGATTTTGTACCCTTTGATGGAGTAGACCTTGCATATCAGCAGGAAAAGGTTTGCGGAAAGGTTTTGTTCCGCACAGATTTCCTCCACGGTCTTCTCCCCGAATCCCAGCGGAATGTGGAAGCGTGAGAGCAGCAGTATGAGTTCCGGGTTGAAATTCAGCAGATCGGAGAACTTCATGGAGGGGTTTAACTGTATATTGTTCATAAATATATGTTTTTCAATATTATTGGAGACCGATGCGGCTTCCGTTTGCAAATTGCAAATATAGTCAAAAAATGCCAACCCCCGCATGACCGGAAATGGGGGATTATCGGTTTTCCATCCCCATTTGTGGGGATAAAATGCCGGTTGCGGTCTGGACGGTTGCCTTTTTTTTTGTTGGTTAGTCCCAGCCGTATTTTTCATCATTTTAGGGGAGGGGATTTCCAATTGGGTTCCGCTACTTTTGCAACTGTCACGGAAGCGTGACGGATTGCAATTGAATTAACTTATGTTTAACTTAAACTTTATTGGAAATGAAAACTTTAAGAATTATGTTCGTGGGACTGCTGGTGGCCGGTGCGGCCATGATGACAGGCTGTAAAAAAGACAAACCTGCCGAAGAGGTGGAGGGAAGTTACAAGGGCACGCTTGTGATGAGCGTCTCCGGTAAGGAGAAGGGACGGCAGGAGGCCACCATGACCCTGAAGGCGGAGAATGAGGAGAAGGCGACCCTTGTCATACCCGCGATGGGCGAGGGCAGGATGAGCGCCCCTGAAATCACTGTCAACGGCATCCAGGTCACAAAGAACACGGACAAGAACTACACATTGGAGGAGACTCAGGTCGAATTCAAATCCGGCGAAACAACTTGGAAAGGCTCGCTTAAAGGTGAGGTGAAGGACAAGAAATTAGGGCTGGAATACCAGCTGACGCCCGGTTCCATGCCGATGTCCATCCAGTTTGTGTTTAACATGTAATAAAAGATGAAGAAAAGAGCCTGCCTGTTTGCGCTGTTGCCGCTGTTTGTTCTGTGTTGTTGCGGCTGCGAAGGGATTTTCGGCGGCATTTATGACAAGCCTGTCCGCAGTTCGGAATATGGCTTCATCGAAATTAACGATGACAACAGCGGCACCATCCATATCGATGCCACCAGCTATGCGCGCTGGACATATATCCGCCTGAAAGGCAAAACCACCGACACCTCCAATGTGCTGAAGGGGGAGATGGCGCCGGCGGAATGGGACTTTGCCCTGCATCGCTATGATGTGCGGACAAACGGAGGCTCCGCTTTTGAAACAGAATGTGTGTCATTGGAGCAGTTGCGGGAGCAGGGCGTTCCCGCAACCGCCCTTTTCATTCCGGACACGCTCTCCCGCGTGGCCATAGACATGTCAGGGATGATGGACGGGAATATCCTCTATGACACCTGCCTGCTAAATCCGGTGCTTTCGCGCTGGATGGATGTCAACACATCCACCATGCCGCCCGTCTATACCATGAGTGGGCGGCCCTATATACTGCGGCTGGCTGACGGCAGCCGTGCCGCACTCCATTTCACCGGCTTCACCGACGCCTCGGGAGCCAAGGGCTACATCACCATCCGGTACATCTATCCTTTCTGACGGCGATGAATACTTATACATGCAGTGCGGCACCGTTCAGATGCCGCATTGTATGCTTTTTCAGTCTTTCATAAATTTATTGTTTTTGTTTTCATCTTTTCCTAATTTTCAAAACGAATGCTTTCTTTGCTTCTGATAAGAATATACGGCACGACAAAATCCGGCCCTGTATCGCCGAATCCTTTGCCGGGTATGATCTTATACGGGTATTTGTCCCATGTCGCCCACATTCTGAAGATATCCTTGATATAAAATTTTTTCCCCATATTGCCATTTATTTTATCCTGGATAGCCTGTTCCGTACTGTCAGGCAACTTGCGGAAATTTGTATCCCCGACATATAGAAACACAAAGGGCACTTGGTCGGACGGTGTGGAAACATCTGTCACCTTGTATAGGGGATTAAGAAAATACTTAATACAGATTGTATCCGTGACATATCCGGCCACCATCAGTGTATCATACTCCGACAGCGGAAGTTTGAAACGACCTCCGTGTTCGCATGATTCCCAATGCCCCAAACGGTAAAACAGCGTTTTCACACTGTTATAATCCTTGGATGAAATCTGCGGAAGGTTCATTTTGGCAACGCCTTTACTGTAGCCGTCGCAATCAGCGCCATATCCTCCCTCCGGAATATCACAGGATTGCAGTAGTATAAGAAACAAAGCAAGATAAAATGCTATTTTCCTCATATTATTCCTCCTTACCTTTTTTCAGTTCGTCAATCTGTTTCTTTCTTTTCATAACTCCTTCAGTTTTATTCTTTCAGATGCCAGACATCATCCCCTGCTTTTATTTCGGCTATTCCTTTCCCTTTGATGACAACCATCCTGTCATTCCCCTTTTCCAAAATCACTGTGTCTCCCACTGTTTTTGAAAAGTTCCCGGAAAAAGGGTCGCCGTAGAATTCTTTCTGCATGTCAATGTCAAGCGTTGTGCCTGTACCAAATCTGCAACGAAATGTCATTAGAAATGCAGAACTTCTTGTATCCATAACTCCATTAATATATAAACTGTCCGAATCAATAGTGAAACTCTTTTGGGAATCATATCCATCACCGCATTTGCATGTATATGGAAGATAATATGTCTCAGAAGTGTGCATGGTGGAAATGCTGCCAGAAAGATGTTGGTTGCAGTCGTTGACAAATGTCAATTTTTGATTTCCCACATAGGGGAAATAGTCTCTAAGTTCATAAGGAAATGCATGAAACTCCCTTTTGCAAGAAATGGATAAATCGCATAAAATAAAAATAAATGTTAACCAGACAAAAATATTCTTTTTCATCATACCTTGATTTTAAAATTTATAACCCACACCAAAATTAAAGCTGTGATGCCCTCGGTTAAAATCAACAACGCCATCCGCTGTAGTTATATATGGGTAATAATATGTGTTAATAAAACAATAGTCAAAATGATATGAGGCAAAAGCCATCCAACTCCCCATGTTGTATCCCAACCGGATTCCAGGGCTCAACATAAAGCAAGTTTGCTTATCTGTTCTGTTATTATTGTGGCCAAAAGTGAATTTGGTCCAACACCTCCCCATGGCAACATAAGGGTTAACATTAAAATAGTTAAAATCCAGAGAATAATCTAGAGCAATCAGACAGGAATGGTTCTGTTGCAAACAATCGAACTTGGTGGAATAGGTTCGGTCATTAAGTTTTACAAAATTTCGTCCCCAACATGCGGTGATAAAACAGGTCTGCCACCGGACGGAACTCTGCAATACATGTTGGCGAATATCCTTTCTGTAACACCAAAGCCCCTCCGCTTACAAGTACAGCATTTTTCTTGTCAGGAGCAGTCATCTGCTGTTGGGCGACTACTGTCCAGTATCCGGATAGCATCATTAGGATGGCTATAGCAAACCTGTTTACACCATTCATTCCTTTACTCCCTTTCCTTTTTTCAATTCGTCAATCTTGTCGCCGAACAGCAGGCTGCCGTTACCGTTCATGTCATTCCCGACAATGGGGTCTTCCGAATCATTCATTATTTTTAAATATTTGATTATAAATTTTGAATATTAATGACAAACAGATAATGTTAAAAAAATTGTGCAAAAATACAAATTATTCCAATACCTTTTTCAATTTCACAGGAAAAATGTAGGTGCGTGGCGTGCCGCGTCCCTACATGCGCAAATGTGTCCTTACTTTTTTCCGCATGGGCGGCGTTTTCTTTTGGTTAGATACAGCCGCATTTTTCATCATATTAGGGGAGGGGCTTTCTCCTCGCATTCCACTACTTTTGCAACCGTCACGAAAGCGTGGCGGGATATAAGTGACAGACCTGAAAATATAGGGATTATTACTAATGAATTTCTGACGGCGATGGGGGCTTTGTTGAAATATCGGTTTGTTTTTCTGCTTTTGGCGGCATTCGGCCTTGCGGGGGCGGATGTTTTTGCGCAGACGGGGCATTTTATCCGTGGCGTGGTGAAGGATTCCTCCACCGGCCAGCCTTTGGTTGGTGTCAGCGTAAGTGTGGAGGGGACGAGATACGGCGCCGTGACGGATGGGAACGGGCTGTTCAGGGTGACTCTGCCCTCCGCCGGCACCTATTCGATAGTCTTTTCCCATATAGGTTATGAAAAGGAGGTGCGCAGGGTGAAAACGGATAATGCCAGATTGGTTTACGTTGGCATGAAGATGGATGTCCGCGCATTGTCCCTGATGGTGGTGACCGGCACGCGCACGCCGAAGCTGCTGAAGGATGCGCCGGTGGTCACGCGGCTGATCGGTGAAGATGACATCCGGACGCTTGACCTGCCGGATGTGCAGGATGTGCTTCAGGCGGAGCTGCCCGGCATCGAGTTCAGCTATTCCATGAACCAGCAGGTCGGGCTCAACATGTCGGGGTTCGGGGGGAAATCCGTGCTTTTTCTGGTGGACGGGGAGCGTTTGGCGGGGGAGACGCTCGACAATGTGGACTACAGCCGTCTGAACATGGACAATGTCTCCAGGATTGAAATTGTGAAGGGGGCGGCCTCATCCCTTTACGGCTCCAACGCGGTGGGCGGCGTGGTGAACATCATCAGCCGCGAGAATGACGACAAATGGAGCTGTCAGGCCAACCTCCGTTACGGCACGCATAACGACAGGCGTTTCGGAGGCTCGCTCGGATTCAGGGCGGGAGCTTTCAACAATATGGCCAACGTCCAGTATGCCGCCTGCGATGCCATACAGTTGGCCAACGCTGGCGACTACAGCCAAATTTACGCCAACCATTCGCTTAATGTGAAGGAGCGTATGACCTATACCATGAAAAAAATGAAGCTGACGGGCCGCGCCGGATACTTTTTCCGCGCCCGCGAGGCGGAAAGCTATGCGACGGAGCGTTACCGCGACTACACCGGCGGCCTGAAAGCAAATCTGTATCTTGACTCGGCAAATGATTTGGAGCTGGCCTATTCCTTCGACCAGTACGACAAGAGCGACTACACCCTGAAGGAGGGTCTGGACATCAGGGATTACAGCAATGTGCAGCATTCCCTGAGAACCATTTTCAACCGCACCTTCCGTGGAAAGCATATCCTTACCGCAGGCGGGGACTACCTTTATGACTATCTGATGAGCTACCAGTTTGCACAGGATGGGGCGCACCTGCAGCATACGGCGGACGGGTTCCTCCAGTTTGACTGGAATCCCACTCGGCGTTTCAACATGGTTTCGGCCCTGCGCTACGACAGCTATTCCGAAGCGGATGTGCGGCACCTCTCCCCGAAGCTTGCGCTGATGTACAAATGGGGGGATTTTTCCCTCCGCGCCTCCTATGCGGACGGCTTCCGCGCCCCGACGCTCAAGGAGATGAACATGCAGTTCGACATGGCCAGCATTTTCACCATTTACGGCAATCCGGACCTGAAGGCGGAGACCAGCCGCAATTTCAGCATGGCCGGCGAATTCACCCGTGGCGCATATAATGTGACTGTGACAGCTTTTTACAATTATGTGGAGAACCGCATCACCACGGCGTGGAACCGTGCGCTGGAGGGGATGCAGTATGTGAACATGTCGCCGCTGTGGATTTCCGGCACAGACGCCAATTTCTCCGCCAGATGGAAGAACGGGCTGGGCACCAAGCTCTCCTATGTCTTCACACATGAGCAGATTCCAAAGGGGGAGCCGGAGTTTTCCGCCACACGTCCTCATTCGGCCACCGCGCAGCTCACATACGCGAAAAAATGGGCGCATTACGGCTTCAATGTGGCATTGTCAGGGAGGTTCCTCTCCGCCGTCACCTGTGACGAATACCTTTCGCTGACCAATTTCGAGGAGACAAAAAAAGTCACCTATCCGGGCTACAGCATCTGGAAACTCACCTTCGGGCAGCATTTCCGCAAGGCATATCACCTGACACTCTCCGTTGACAACCTGTTCAACTATGTGCCGGACTATTATTACAGCAATTCGCCCTTCACGACAGGAACCACCTGCTCCGTCGCGCTCTCGGTGGATTTCGGGAAAATTGGGAAAAACAAATGACAAAAACGTATATGAAACGAAAAGGAAGAATAATCATCGGGATTGGCGCGGTGCTGCTGCTGGCCGCCGTCCTGTTCTGGCACTTTTGCTGCCGGCCCACGCGCATCGCGTTCGTCAACTACCAGATTACGACATTGGGGCAGATTTCAAAAAGCAACAGCAGCCGCTTCATCCGCATCAGGGAGGTGGGGCTTGACAACCTGAAACAGTTGCGCCGCTGCGACATGGTCATGATTAACGGCATGGGGCTGCGCATTACGGAGGAGCAGCGTGCCTTTTTGTATAAGGTGTCGGGGAGGGTTCCCATGCTCTCCACGGCAGTCACCAATCCCGACAACTATATTGTTTCCGTGGATTCACTGACGGCTGACACGCTGGCGCAGTATCTGGCCGCAGGCGGAAGGGGGAACTACCGCAGCATGTTGGACTATATCCGCCTCCATGTGGACGGCAAGCATTTTTTTGTACGTGAGCCGCTCCCTGTGGTGAAGGCCTCAAGCGAGCTGCTTTACCATGCCGACCCAAAGCATCCCGATGAGGAGGAGCTGGGATTCAACTCCATTGCGGAGTACCATGCCTTTTTGAAGGCGCACAAGCTTTATTCGGAGCAGTCGCCATGTGTGGTTGTGACCGGGCAGATGGGTGAGCCGGACGCTCTGGTGCGACAGCTGGAAAAAAGCGGGAACAGGGTGTATCCGGTACGGAACATGCGGGCCTTTATCCGTGACGGTCATGCCGATTCGGTGAGGGTCTCAGCAGTTGTTAACATGGCACACGGGCGCATGGGGGACTATATGGTGCGTTATCTGGAACGGAACAACATTCCGCTGTTCACCACAGTATATGTCCCGCAGCTTACTGAAGAATGGGAGGCGGACAGGATGGGCATGAGCGGCGGCTTTTTCTCCCAGAGCGTTGTCACGCCTGAAATCGACGGTGCCATCCGGCCATACGCCATATTCTCTCACCGGATTAATGACGAGGGGCTGACCGAAATATATGCCGAGCCGCACCGGCTTGCCGATTTTGTGGAGACGGTCAACCGTTATATCGCTTTGAAAAGAAAGCCGGAAAGCGAAAAGAGGGTGGTGGTCTTCTATTACAAGGGGCCGGGGCAGAACGCCCTGACAGCCTCCGGCATGGAGGTGGTGCCATCCCTGTACCGCCTGCTGCTGCTGTTGCGCGATGAAGGCTATAACACCGGCATGCTGCCCGCATCCGCCGATGCACTTGGCAAAATGCTGCAGCGGCAGGGGAGTGTTCTCGGAAGTTACGCGGAGGGTGCCTTTGAACGTTTTATGAAGGAGGGGAATCCCGAAATGGTCACACGGGAGCAGTATCTCTCCTGGGTTAAGAAAGCCTTGCGTGACGACAGATATTCCGAAGTTGTCTCCCAGTATGGGGATTTTCCGGGAAAATATATGAACTCCGGCGGAAAGCTGGCAGTGGCGCGGCTGCAGTTCGGCAATGTGGTGCTGATGCCGCAGCCCATGGCGGGACTGGGCGGCAACACATTCAAAATAGTGCACGGTACGGAGAGCGCTCCGCCGCACACCTACATCGCCGCATATCTTTGGGCAAGGTTCGGCTTCCATGCCGATGCCATTGTCCATTTCGGCACCCACGGCAGCCTCGAGTTCACGCCGCGCAAGCAGAATGCCTTGTGCGACAACGACTGGCCTGACCGTCTGATCGGGACAATGCCGCATTTCTACCTCTATACAATCGGCAATGTGGGCGAAGGGCTTACTGCGAAACGCCGCTCATACGCCACGCTGCTCTCATACCTTACGCCACCATTCATGGAAAGCGGTGTGCGCGGCAGCTACCGCGAGTTGTCCGAAAGTGTCAAAACCTATTATCATACATTGGAACAGCATGGGGATGCGGAAAAGGCCTCCCTTGCGGTCAAGCGGCTGGCGGTAACTCTGGGCATACACCGCGCACTGGAGCTTGACAGCAATCTCTCCATACCGTACAGCGAGGATGATATCGGACGCATTGAAAACTTTGCGGAGGAGCTGGCCAATGAGAAGATGGCCGGGCATCCCTATATACTTGGAGAACCTTATGAAAAAAGGCATATTGAAAGCAGCGTCTTCGCCATGACGACCGATCCGGTGGCCTACAGCCTGCTGGCGTTGGACAAGCTGCGCGGCAGGGCTGTTCCCGATGCGGAACGCCGCCGCACGGAGTTTTCAGCCCGTTATCTGCAACCGGCGCGTGAGCTGGTGTCGCGGATTCTCCAAAATCCTGCCGTGGCGACCGATGCGTTGGTCTGCAAGGTGGCTGCCATCACACCGGAAGAGTTGGAGCGTGCAAGGGAAATTTCGGATGCGCAGGCACCTGTCGATATGATGTCGATGATGGCCTCCATGGCTGATGAGATGCCTGGAGCCACCCATGCCGACCGCAGCCGTCCGGCGGGGCAGCAGGATGGAATGAGCCGGATGATGCGCAGGATGGGCGGCGGCATGCGCCCTGAAAAGGCGTTGAAGATGGCCAAGATGATGGGGGCTAGCCCCGAAGCTCTGAAAAAGATGGAGAAGGCCATGAAAAAGGAGACTACCTCCGCTGCAGCTGTGTCAAACCGGTCTGACAGCGGCATGATGAAGGACGGTTACAGCCGTGAGGAGATCCAGTGGGCACTGGCGGTGATGGAGGTGGAACGGAGCATCCTGAATGTGAACCGCTACCGCCAGCTGTTGCAGGATAGTCCCTCCATGGAGCTCCGTTCCATCTTGAATGCGCTTGACGGTGGCTACATTTCACCCTCACCCGGCGGTGACCCCATCGTAAATTCCAACACGATGCCGACCGGACGCAACCTGTACGGCATCAATGCGGAGAATACACCGTCGGAGGCTGCGTGGGAGAAGGGGAAGATGCTGGCGGAGAACACCATCAGACTTTACCGGCAGCGGCATCACGACAGCCTGCCGCGCAAGGTGAGCTACACGCTCTGGAGCGGGGAGTTCATCGAGACCGAAGGGGCAACCGTCGCGCAGGTGCTTTACATGTTGGGCGTGGAGCCGCTTCGTGACGCTTTCGGGCGGGTGACGGATCTGCGGCTGATCCCTTCGCGTGAGCTGGGCCGTCCGCGCATCGATGTGGTGGTGCAGACCAGCGGGCAGCTGCGTGACATCGCCGCATCGCGCCTTTTCCTCATCAACCGCGCTGTGCAGATGGCAGCCGCATCCGATAACGACACCTTTGCCAACCAGGTGGCGGCGGGGGTTGTGGAGACCGAACGGATATTGGTCGGGAAGGGGTTATATCCGCGAAATGATGCGGGGCGGCGCCTCCTCCGCAAACACCTTCTCCGAGCTTGTGCAGAACACCTACGGATGGAATGTCATGAAGCCTGAGGCGATAGACAACGAAATGTGGGACGAGATTTATGGTGTGTATGTGAAGGACAAGTTCAACATGAACCTCCGGCAATATTTTGAGGGGGAGAATCCCGCCGCACTGCAGGAGTTGACCGCCGTGATGATGGAGAGCGCCCGCAAGGGCATGTGGAAGGCCTCTGCGGAACAGCTGTCCGATGTGGCGAAGCTGCATACGGAGCTTGTGCGTGACCACGGCGCAGCCTGCTCCGGCATGGTCTGTGACAACGTGAAGCTGCAGCAGTTCATCTCAAAAAATGTGGATGCGCAGGCCGCAGAGCAGTACAAAAAACAGATACGTCAGGTGCGCCAGTCGCAGACCGTTGCCCAATCCGACCAAAAGAGTGTGGTGATGAAAAGGGAGGAGCTGAATAGGGGCAGCATGCTGCGCCAGACCGTCAGCAATATCATTGTCATTATCGGTGTGGCTGCCGCTGCGGTGCTGTCGGTATGGATGATACGGAGGCGCAGGCACAACCGTGATATGGAATAAAAAGGGAGGGATATGCATGCATTGGTGATTTGTCTTATGGCACTGCTTTTGGCCAGCATGCTGCTGAAGATGACTTTCTGCAGCCGCCGGGCTGTGGCCGCCGTCGTGGTCTGCACCGCCCTGGTTACCGGCTTTTCCTGGCCGTTGGCCATCACCCGAAGCAGGATGCAGATTGCCGACTGGCTCTCCAATCCCGACCTGATGGCCGATACTGCGGTGCTGCTTTTTGTCGAGGTTGCATTGCAGATTGCCTTCTGCATCCGGCACGCGTTTCCGGAGCGGCAGGAGGGGAGCCGGATTTCCCGCTGGCTCTATCTCGGACTGAAGGGATTTCCCGGACTGCTCTATCTTGTGGTGATTTTCAGCCTGCAGGTGCAGCTCATCTTTATGCTCCCCGGAGTCTCCTTTCCGTTGGTCTCGTGGTCTCTGGCAGCCGCCGTGTCGGTTTTCATTGTCTTGGGAATTTGGGCTATGCGCCGTCTTGTTCCGGAGGAGGAACTGCGTCTTGAATTGCTTTTTCTGGTTAATGCCGTCATTGCCGCGTTAGGCGTGATCGCCACCGTCAACGGCAGATCCGCCGCCAATTTCTTAACAACTTAACATTTTCACATTTTCACATTTTCACATTTTAACATCTAATCTAAACAACCATGCACTACATCTCAGACATTCTCTACTGGATCTCAACCGGCCTCCTTGTGCCTGTCATCCTGTTGCTGATCTATTTTTTCTGCCGTTCCCTGCTGATGGTCGGGGGCTTTTTCGGGCAGTACTTGGACGTGCGCAAATCGCATTTTCGGACGCAGGAGCATCTTCGGACGCTCACTCCAGACAATCTTGATGACTTTTGGGCGGAACTGCCGGCCAAAAGCCGTTCACTTTTCATGCGGCATCTGAAGGAGCTGCAACAGTCGGAGGGGAGTCCGGCAAGGATTGAGAAGGTGGTGGCCGATTTTGAGGCTGCCGCCGACAAGGAGCTCACCCCCTCCAAAATGTTGGCCAAAATGGGTCCGATGTTCGGCCTTATGGGTACCCTTATTCCGATGGGACCAGCCTTGGTTGGGCTTTCCACCGGCGACATTGCCTCCATGGCCTATAACATGCAGGTGGCGTTCGCCACCACGGTGGTCGGACTTTTCAGCAGCGCGGTCGGCTTCGCCGTGCAGCAGATAAAGCGCCGCTGGTACGTGGAGGAGATGAACCAGCTTGTTTTTGTGGCTGAACTGTTGAAAGAAAAACATTCGGGACAATGAGAAGGAATCTGTTACGCTCCTCTGAGGAGGAGGATCCGATGAGCGTGGTGAGCAATCTGTTCGATGTGGCCATGGTGTTCGCCGTGGCGCTGATGGTGGCTTTGGTCAGCCGTTACAACATGACGGAGATGTTCAGCAAGGAGGATTTCACCATCGTGAAGAATCCCGGAAAGGAGGATATGGAGATTATCACCAAGGAGGGGGAGAAGATAAACCGCTACACCCCTTCGGAAAACGATGAGAACAGCTCCGGTTCCCTCGGCAGGCGCGTCGGCACCGCATACGAGCTGGAGAACGGCGAAATCATCTACGTGCCGGAGTAGGATTTTCCTTTACAAAGGAATTTCACGTCCGATAACAATGTCTTGATTAAGACCATCCTTTTGATGCGATTTGGGACAATTGGGTGCGCTCCATTGGCGACATCGAGGTTGAGGAGGGCAACACCCTCATTGGGCAAATGGCCATCGATGAGGAACGCGCAAAGCTATTGAAGTAAAAAGTAGGTGCCACATTAGCGACACCTACTTGGAGGCAGTTCATTTATCCTTCTGGAGGATAAGAATCGTTGCCTTAGCTGTTCTTTTCGCGAATTCTGCCATCGACACCATGAATACAGACTTCTTGTCCGTTATTCTTGGCTATCTCTTTTGCACGCTCCACAGCCTCCGCTTGAGTTCGGAAATTGCCAGAACTGCGTTTGGCTTTTTCTTGAACAGCTGACCAATGATCGCCTCTTTTGACAACATGTATGTTTTTTCCCATACGCATTGATTTGGTGAATAAATTATGCGGTCATAAGACCGGACCGCCTCGGCCGCTCAATTCTGACGGGATGAGCTGCCCGATTGCTTTATACAGGTGCTGAAGTCTCCTGTTGAAATTATTTATGACAAAAAATGTTCCAATTCAAAATTATGTCTTTTTTTAATGAAAAAAATGTTTTTTTTGGCAGTTTATATGACATAATGGCATAATTTACGGAATTTTTAAAATAAAATAGAAAAAAATAACAAATTTGTATACATATTTGTTATATTTTTTGTACTTTTGCACTTTAAAACAATATGGGTAAATCGAATACATTGCAATGATACAAGAGTTTAAAATTAAAAACTTTATGTCGTTCAGAGAAGAGGTGACACTCAGTTTTGAAGCGACAAAGGACAAGACATTTGAGGAAAATTATGTTGTTGAAGTGGTACCTGGTGTTCGGTTGCTCCGTTTTGCCATGGTGTATGGTGCAAATGCTTCGGGCAAGTCAAATTTACTTTTGGCTTTGACGTTTCTTCATGAGTTTGTGTTCAATAAACCGGATGACATCGAAGAGGAAACCGGTTCGGAACCTTTCCTGCTAGACACGTTGACACCGAATGAGCCAACAGAATTCAGCCTGAAATTTTATGTTGGTAAAACCAAGTATTGGTATGAGTTGAAACTTGATCGGCAAAAGGTGCATTTGGAGAGATTATACTACTATTCTACTGTCCAACCCACAAAGTTGTTTGAGCGCACATGGGATGGCGGTGAGTCTGTATTGAGCTTTAATCCCGTTGTTGTCAAAATCAGTCAGGCTGCGAAAGACGAGCTTTCATTGAGATGCCTTCCCAATATGTCTTTTTTTGCCGCGCGCAAGCAGGTGAATGTTGCTATGAAGGAGATTGATGCAGCCAGGGAGTGGTTACGCAATGGTATTTTGCCAATGGTGCAGCCGCAAACGAGAATGTTTGAATATGCAAGTGAAAAAATGCTTGAGAATAAAATTCTCAAGGAGTATTTGCTTGATTTTGTCCAGAAGGCCGATTTCAATATATCCGATGTCAAAACTGATATGGTAAAGCAACCTATACCTCAAAGGGTGCTTAATATGATGTTGCAAGACGAAGATGCTCCTGCTGAGATAAAAGAGATGTTAAAAAAAGAGAAATCTTTTAATCAAGTGAAGGCTTCTTTTGTCCATAGGGTTCATAATAGCCGTGGAGATGAAAGCTATCTTATGCCTGATGAATACCAGTCGTATGGAACGAAACGTACTATAGGTATTGAAGCGGCGATTTTTGAGGCGGTCAGTAAGAATGCTTTTCTTTTTATTGACGAAATTGAAGCCTCCCTGCATCCTGATTTGGTTGAATTTGTTATTGAGCAGTTTTTGTCGCAACGCAACAGGGCCCAGTTGTTGGTCACAACCCATTACGATCCTTTGTTAAACACCGTTGGAGATGATCTTATCCGTAAAGATTCTGTTTGGTTCACTGAAAAAGATGAAACAGGAAACACCGACCTATATTCACTGGTGGAATACAAGAGATTGTATAGAATATCATCGCTCCAGAAAGCATATAGGAACGGTGTTTTTGGTGCTTTGCCTAACATCAAAAAGTAGGATTTATGGCAAGAAAGGTATCCATTCGAAAAGGTAGAGTGCCAATTCCGACTGTTATTGGAGCGGGCATTACTGAGCAGTGGTATTTCAAGCATTTGAAATCGCTAAAGGATTACCGTGTAAAGATACGTCCGCGCTTTTTTGGAACGGAAACGGCCAATGGCATGGCGAAAAGGATTGAGGAAGTGCTTCGGAATGATGGCTTTGCCATTTGTGTGTTTGATGCCGATGTGTCAACATGGAATGAATCGGAGCGCAGAAAGTTGAATGTTTTGCGACGTAAGTACAAGGATCATCCTTCTGTGATGCTTTGCGACTCATTGCCTTCGATAGAATACTGGTTTTTGTTACATTATAAGAACACAAACCGCTACTTTGGCACGTCACATGCCTTGATTGAGGACTTAAAGGAGTTCATTCCTCAATACGATAAGACTGAGAAATTTTTGCAGCAGGAGAAATGGGTGGATGAAATGGTGGATGAAGGCCGACAGGAGGAAGCCTGTGCAAGGGCAGAGGCTTTTGGAGGTGATGGTGAATCCTATACTAATGTGAATAAGGTAATTGATGTGTTGAATAATAATTTGAATGAATAGTTATATGGAAAAACTTTACATGCAACCCCAAAATATTGTAGTCAATATAAAATAATGCTGAAACATTTTTTATAGTAAAATTTAAAACAAAATAGTAGAAACAATTAATAATTTTTATATGAAAGACAATATTGACTCTAAAAGTATTTGTAATCGAAAGTTTATTATAGAATTGCGATTTGACCATAAAGTGACACTCTCTGACAAAAAAGGCGCAATTATTGAAAACATTAAAGCGTCAAAAATTTTTGTACCGCTTCATTGGGAAATAGGGGTCGCTAATGCTATAATTTGGGATGGAGAAAATAAGGAGAATGCAAGAGATATTGTGATGATAGAACTAAACAGGTTGTGTTATATAAGTAGTAAAATTGATTCAGTAGATTGTTTTTACAGTAATTTTTTAAAAATCTACGATTGTGTTGAGCGTGAATTGTGTAGTTTCAACATTCGTCGAATTGGATGTCGAATCCAAGGAACTTATAAAACGAAATCAACAGAGTTTGATACTATCCTTGATAAGATGAAAAAGGGATTCCCAAGTCAGTTTTATCTTCAGGATTTTCCAGCGACAGATTTGCTATTTCAATTAAATTATAAGAATGGAATGTATAGCGTGGGGCCGGTTAAATACGATAAAGATGCATTTACAGCGCAGAACTTTGCTGAACCATATCGAATTAAGCATGTTGGAGTAGCAATAGATACAGATAATTATTTGACAAATGAGAAGGAACCAATTAACGATAAGTCACTAATCAAAGACACCTATATCTTATCATTATCTGTTGAAAAGCAATTGTTTGAGAATCTAAAAGATTTGTAATTATGGGAGGAAAAAAGAAAAAACAGCCATTAAAACATCCTCCGATTATTCCAAATCAAGAGGATTATGATTTGAAACACAGTTTCTCTAAGCTTAATCGATTCCGTAGTTCAAATCATTATCAAACAAGGGCGGATGAGGAACATAAAAATAGGTATTATCCTCCTGTAGATAGCAGTTGTTCCCAAGAAACAGAGTATAATGCTGTTACTAATCAAATAGGGGATACATATTTTCGCTTAGAAGATAAAATTAGTTCTTTGTCTGAAAAAAATGATGCTGCACATGATAGTTTGAGGAAAGAATTGGAAGGGAAGATTGAAAAGGTTAAAACAGATATTGAACAACAAAACAAAGAAAAAAAAGAGAATAAAAGGTGGATAATTGGTATCGTGATAGCAACAATAATTGCTATTGTTGGATACTTTGTGTTGCCTTATCAGAAATCTAATAATAACCAGAAGGAAATAATAAAAATACAAACGACAATTGATGAAAATATCAAGCCTTCCATTGAAAAAAACTCAAATGCGATAGAAAAGAATGCTTTAGAAATCAAGAACAATACGGAAAAGCTGATTCAAATTCAAAATCAACAAAAGAAAAAATGATTGTAGTTAGAATGGGTATGTATTCATTCTACGCTATTAGTAAATAAAAAGCAAAATAATATGGAAAAACTTCGCATGCAAACCCACAACATCGTGGACGAAAACATAAAGCGCATAGCCGAACTCTTCCCCAACTGCCTCACCGAGCGGCTCGACGAGAACGGGAAGCCGGAAATGGCCATCGACTTCGACCAGCTGCGGCAGGAGCTCTCGAAGGACATCGTGGAAGGCCCCGAGGAACGCTACCAGTTCACCTGGCCCGACAAGCGCAACGCCATCCGCCATGCCAACGCGCCGACCACCGACACGCTGCGCCCCTGCCGCGAGGAAAGCGTGGACTTCGATAACACGCAGAACCTCTACATCGAGGGCGACAACCTCGAAGTGCTGAAGCTGCTGCGCGAGAACTACCTCGGCAAGGTGAAGATGATTTACATTGACCCGCCCTACAACACAGGCAACGACTTCGTGTATAACGACGACTTTGCCCAGACCGCCGGCGACTATGTCCACAACAGCGGGCAGGAGGACGAGGAGGGCAACCGCCTCGTGGCCAACACCGAAAGCAACGGCCGCTTCCACACCGACTGGCTCAATATGATTTATCCGCGCCTGAAAGTGGCCAAGGACTTGCTGAGTGAGGATGGGGTGATTTTTATTTCGATTGATGATAATGAACAAGAGAACCTGAAAAAAGTCTGTGACGAGGTGTTTGGTGCGCGGAACTTTATCGCGGAATTGATTTGGCAACGCGCTTTTTCTCCGAAAAATGATGCGAGATTTATTTCTAACAGTCATGATTATATTATGATGTTCGTTAAGAACATAGACAAGTTCGTGATTGGAAGACTTGATAGGACGGAAGAAGCTAACGCTCGGTATTCTAATCCAGACAATGATCCTCGTGGAGTATGGATGTCTAGTGATATTTCCGTTAAAACATACAATGCGGAGTGCGATTATCCTATAACAACTCCATCTGGAAAAATAGTAGAGCCTCCAGCAGGGCGCTGCTGGAGTCTCTCTAAAAACTCGTTTTTAGAGAGACTCCAGGACAACCGAATTTGGTTCGGTCCAAATGGGGATGGCACACCCAGAATAAAGCGTTTCTTAACAGAATTGAAATTCGAAGGAATGGCACCGACATCTATTTTGTTGTTCAAAGAAGTTGGCCATAGTCAGGAAGGAGCGCAAGAAGTTGTGTCATTGTTTGGTGACAAAGGAGTTTTTGATGGGCCGAAACCAGTTCGATTATTGGAAAGGTTGCTAACACTTGCAAACCTGTATGATGATTCTATTGTCCTTGATTTCTTTTCTGGGAGTGCAACCACAGCACATGCCGTGATGAAACGGAATGCCGAAAAAGGAACAGGTTTGAAGTTTATTCTTGTTCAGCTTCCCGAACAAGTCAGCGAGAAAAAGAAAGACCAAGGATTTTCTACTATCTGCGAAATCGGCAAGGAACGCATCCGCCGCGCGGGAAAGAAAATCGTTGAAGAGCAGAAAGCCAAACAAACCGATTTGTTCAGCGGCGAGAAAAAGCCCTTGGACATCGGTTTCCGCGTGCTGAAACTCGACAGCTCCAACATGCAGGATGTCTATTACTCTCCCGAGCAGTTCAACGAGAACCTGCTCTTCGAGGACAACATCAAGCACGACCGCACCGACGAGGACCTGCTCTTCCAAGCCATGATAGAGCTTGGCATCGAGCTATCGGCCAAGATAGAGAAACGCGAAATCGCGGGCAAGACCGTCTGGAGCGTCGCCGATAACTACCTCATGGCCTGCTTCGATAAGGACGTGAACGAGACCGCCATCACCGAAATCGCCCGCCAGCATCCCTACTACTTCGTCCTCCGCGACAGCAGCCTCGCCACGGACAATGTGGCGGACAACTTTGAGCAGATTTGGGAGGAGTATTCGAAAGAGACGATAAGAAGAATCATTTAAACATTGACAATTATGGCAACAAATAAATATCCAAGAGGTTCGGAATGGCGTAAATGGGATTTGCATGTGCATACGCCAGATACAGCAAAAAACGACCAGTTTGGTAGTGGTGGTGATATATGGGAGAAATACATTAGTAAATTAGAGTCTAATGAAGAAATCTCAGTATTAGGCATTACGGATTATTTTTCAATTGACAACTACCTGTTTTTGAAGAAAAAACAAGAAGAGGGACGGTTATCTAACAAAACACTAATCCCAAATGTAGAATTAAGAATCTTGCCTGTAACAAGAACAGACACACCAATTAATATTCATGTTTTTTTTAATCCAAACTTGCCAATTGAGACAATAAATAGAGAATTCTTTCAGTGTCTAAAATTCAAATATGCAGGAAATGAGTACTCCTGTTTAAAACAAGATTTAATTGCACTAGGAAGATTATTTAGAAATAATGACCACTTGGAAGAAGGCTGTGCAAAAAAAGAAGGTATCGCCCAATTCAATATTAGCCATAATGAACTATATGAAGTATTAAAAAAGCCAAGTCTTCGTAATTATGTTGTCACGGCAGTTTCCAATAGTAATAGAGACGGTAATAGCGGAATTCAACATTCTTCATTAGCTGCAACACGACAGGAGATATATAGGATGTCCGATATTATATTCTCAGCTAATGACAAAGATATCCAGTATTTTTTAGGAGAAGGAGTAGATGATGAAGAGACGATAAAACAAAAATACGGAAGTTTAAAACCTTGTGTTATTGGTAGTGATGCTCATTCATTAGATGCGGTAAACATTTTCCCAAATAATAAAATAACTTGGATTAAAGCAGATCCTACTTTTGAAGGCCTGAAACAAATATTGATCGAGCCAGAAAATCGTGTCTTTATAGGCGAAAAACCAAAGATTTTTAAAACGGTTGATGCTAATAGAACAAAATACATTAAGGAACTTTTAATTGATGCTGTAGATGGCTATTCTGGAATTAAAGGAAAATGGTTTGAGAATATACAGATACCATTTAACAAAGAGTTAGTCGCTATTATTGGCAACAAAGGTAATGGGAAAAGTGCGATTTCAGATATACTTGCTCATTGTTGCAATTATAAAGACCAAAAGTATTTTTCTTTTTTAAATGATGATAAATTTAGGAATAAGAATCTTGCTAGTAACTTTTATGCATCTGTAAAATATGAAGATAAACAAAGTGAAAAGAAAGGATTATCGGACAAACTTGATGGTAGTGAAATCACACGAATAAAGTATTTGCCGCAAGGCTATTTCGAATCTATTTGTAATGACCTACAAAAAGAAGAAAATCTTAAAGATGAAATAGAAGCTGTGGTTTTCCAATATATAGATGAGTCTTCTCGCTTAGGAACTGCTAATTTCAAAGAACTCATTGCAAAAAAATCAGATGCATTAGAACTTGACATTCAACAGCTCAAGAGCAAACTGTCGCTTATCAACAAAGATATAATTGCTCTTGAAGATAAAGACTACCCATCTTATAAAAATAGCATTGATGCCTCAATCGAGCAAAAAGAAAAAGAAATTGCTGCCCTAATTGTTCCTCAAGAAGTTCCAAAACCCAGTCCTGATGATGAACAAAGTAAAGAAACAGTTTTAAAAATTGAAAAGCTTAAAGAAGAGATTGTCGCTTTAAATGATTCAATTCAAAAGCTTACAGATGAAAAGAGTGGTCTATTAATTCAATTGTCAAAAATCAATGATTTAATTATAAAGGTTAATCGAATTGCTCAAAGCATCAGAGAGTTTAAAGAGGAAAACAAGTCGTTTGTTGAGAGTTTGGGAGGTGATATTAATACTATAATAAGCGGCAAAAAGGACACTTCTTTATTGGAAAAAAAGCAATTGGAGTTTGAAGGCAGGTTGCGTGAAATTGAGAAATTGATTGTTGCTGATTCACAAAATGAAGATAATTTGGTTTTTGCTATTAAGAAAAAACAAGACGAAATAATCTCACTTCAAGCAAAACTAGATGGACCAAGTAAGGTATATCAATCATTTTTACAACAAAAAGAGGAGTACGAAAAAAACAAAAGAAGAATTGAGGGTGACGAAGCAACTCCTAACACTCTAAAATGGTTGAAAAAAGAGAAGGAATACGTTGAAAATTCTTTATCTGAGGATTTACAGAAGAAGGCGGAAGAAAGAAATCTATGCTTAAAGGAAATCTATAATAAACGTAAAGAGATAATTTCCATTTATCAACAAGTTAAAAGCAAATTGGACTCTAAAATAGAAGAAAACAAATCGCTGTTGAAGGATTATGAAATAAAAATAGGTGCATCTTTAGGCATAAGGAATACTTTTCCAGATGAGTTTTTAAGATTTGTAAATCAGTCGAAAAGTGGATCCTTTAGAGGAAAAGATACAGGTCTAACAATGGTACAGGAATTGATAAAAGAAAGTGATATTCAAAACGAAGATGGAATTGAAGCGTTTTGCAATTCTTTTATAAACAAACTAAAGACGGATGACGAAAGACCATTTTATGTTAAAGATCAAGTCGAGGATAGGCAATCGTTATACGACTACTTGTTTTCACTAGATTATTTGACCAATAATTATTCAATTCTTCAGGGTGATAAAGATCTTTCTGTTTTATCACCAGGGGAAAAAGGAGCGTTACTTTTAGTCTTTTATTTGTTGCTGGATATGGATAACATTCCACTTATTTTGGACCAACCAGAAGACAACTTGGACAATGATAGCGTGGCCAATATTCTTGTTGATTTTATAAAGGAAGCCAAGAAAAAAAGACAGATAATTATGGTCACACATAACCCCAATTTGGCTGTCGTGGCAGATGCAGAACAGATAATCTATGTTTGCATAGATAAAAAAGATGGTAATAAAGTGTATGTTGAATCTGGCAGTATAGAGAATCCAAATACAAATAAGCATATTGTAGATGTGTTAGAGGGAGCAATGCCTGCATTTAGGAAAAGAGATGATAAATATATCCAATAGCAATGAAATTCAAATTCAAAATACAGCAATACCAGACCGATGCGGTGGAAAGCACTTTGATTAGACAAAATGAACTATTTTTGCAGTTATAATTAGAAATAGATGATAACGAAAGAAGAAATACAGGAACTGCTGCATAGCACTGAGACTTATAGGGTGGAACGCACTACGTCAACAAATGACATGGATAAGTTTCAGGAGGCCATCTGTGCGTTTTCAAACGATCTGCCCAACTCAAGGAAGAACGGCTATCTGATATTAGGAGCATACGACAACGGCACCTTATCGGGATTAAAGGTTACGGATGCTTTGCTGAAGAAGATAGCGGCTATCCGTTCAGACGGCAACATACTGCCTGTTCCCGTGATGAGCGTGGATCGGTTTGTGTTCCCCGAAGGCGAAGTGCTGGTGGCGGAGGTGACACCCTCCATGTTGCCGCCCGTGCGCTATCGTGGCCGCACATTCATCCGCATCGGCCCACGTCGTGACATTGCCACAGAAGCAGAGGAACGTCTGTTGGCCGAAAAGCGCACATCCTACATGGCCACATTTGACACGATGCCTTGTCTCGCCGCCAAGCTTACAGATATTGATACCGAACTTGTGCATAGCAAATTTTTGGAGAAACTGTTCGGAAAGGAGTTGTTGTCGGCGGACAAACGCCCCGTTGAGGACCAGTTGTCAGCCGTTGGCATGTACGACATTGAGAACAACTGTCCCACCAATGCCGCTATGGTGTTGTTCGGGAAGCGTCCACGGCATTTTATGCCAGGCCTGTATGTGCAATATGTGCGTTTCAAAGGTGAGGATGTGAGCAGCGAAGTGGAAAATGAGATTCAGCTGGAAGGCAATTACTGTGAACTGCTGCCACGCTTGGAGTCGCTGCTGGAACTGTCCGTCATCAAGAAGAAACCAGTGTTTGTTTCCATGTTGCGCGAGGAAATGGTCAGCAACTTCCCCTATACGGCCATCCGCGAGCTGGTAATGAACGGCTGTATGCACCGCGACTTGCAAAGCAACATGCCGTTGCGAATCTACGAGTTTGCCCATCGCCTTGAAATTACGAATGCCGGCGGCTTGTATGGCAACGCACGGCCGGAAAACTTTCCGACAATCAATGACTATCGCAATCCGCTTATAGCCAGTGCCATGAAAACGATGGGCTATGTGAATATGTTCAACAGAGGTGTCGGCCAGGTGCAAACCGACCTGAAGGAAAACGGAAACCCGCCTGCCGAGTTTGTTGTAGACCTCATAACGGCATTCAGAGTGAATGTCACAGATGTTGCAAATAGTGTCATAAAGATTGTCGTAAAGGATGTCGTAAACACGGATTTGTCCCAAGCTGTCCTAAGTTCTGTCCCCAGTTTGTCCCAAGCTGTCACAAGTCTGTCACAAGTCTTGTCACAAGTCTGTCACAAGTTAGAGAGAGAATATTATGCAAGTGTCATCAAAGTCATGGCAGGATTGACAAAAGAACCGCAATCATTAAGGTCACTGATGCAATTGACAGGGGATACTAATCGTGGAAGATTTAAGAACAATGTCATGCGGCATCTTTTGGATGCCGGCTTTATTGAGCCTACTATCACGGATAATCCCAATAGTTCAAAACAGAAGTACACTTTGACAGTTAAGGGCAAAGAATTGATGAAGTCTTATGAAATTTAAATTTAAGATACAGCAATACCAGACCGATGCGGTAGAAAGCACGGTGAACGTGTTTGTGGGTCAACCCTCGAAGACCAACGCGCAGTACCGTCGCGACTTGGGAAAGCAAAAACCGCAGATGAGGATTGAGTTTGAGGAGGAATTTGTGGGCTATCGCAATGCCGATGTGGAACTCAATGCCAGTCAGTTGTTGGAGAACATCAACCATCAGCAGGTTCAGAACGACATCCCACTGAGCAAGTCTTTAGCAGCTACAAACGGCCTAGGTGCCTGTTCTTTGGATGTGGAGATGGAGACGGGAACGGGCAAGACCTACGTCTATATCAAGACTATGTTTGAGATGAACAAGCGCTTTGGCTGGTCGAAGTTCATCGTTGTTGTGCCCAGCATCGCCATTCGCGAAGGAGTCTATAAGAGCTTTACCATGTTAGAGGAGCATTTTATGGAACTCTATGGCAAGAAAGCCCGCTATTTCATCTACAACAGTGCCAACCTTACCCAAATCGACTCGTTCAGCAGCGATGCCAGCATCAACGTAATGATTATCAACGTTCAGGCGTTCAACACCTCGTTCAAGGAAGGCGCGGCTAACAAGGAAGCGCGTATCATCTATTCCAAACGCGACGATTTCCAAAGCCGCCGCCCCATCGACGTGATTGCCGCCAACCGTCCCATTATCATTATGGACGAGCCGCAGAAGATGGAGGGAGAAGCCACGCAAAGAGCTTTGAAAAACTTCAAGCCGTTGTTTGTGCTGAACTATTCCGCCACGCACAAGACCTCTCACAACTGCATCTATGCGCTTGATGCTTATGATGCATACAAGCAACGTTTGGTGAAGAAAATCCAGGTGAAGGGCATCACTGTGCAGAACCTTTTGGGCACGCAGAGCTACATCTATTTCGACAGCGTAATCCTTTCCAAGAACCATGCCCCTGTGGTCAAACTCGAAATTGAGGTGAAAGGTGCTGCCGCCACTCGCCGCCAACTCTGCAAATTTGAACAAAGCGATTCACTGTTTTCCGTTTCGCAACTCCCTGCATACAAGGATTTTGTTATTACTGAAATCAACCCTTTGACTAATACGGTCTATTTCCAAAACGGCAAGCAACTGCGTCAGGGAGAGGTGGTTGGCGATGTTAGTGAAAAAGCCATCCAACTCATACAGATTCGGGAAACCATCAAGTCGCATTTTGAGAAGGAGAGAGCATTGTTCCAGCAAGGCATCAAGACACTTTCGCTGTTCTTTATCGATGAGGTGGCCAACTACAAGAGCTATGACACGGATGGAAACGAGGTGCAAGGCCCGCTGTGGAAGATGTTTGAGGAGGAATACATGCGCTATCTGAACGAGAACCTTACTCTGTTTGAGGACGATTATCAGAAATACCTGCGCCGTTTTTCTGCTGCACAGGTGCACAACGGCTATTTCTCCATCGACAAGAAAGGCCATTCAATTGATAGTGAGGTAAAACGCGGCAAGGACACTTCCGACGACATCTCGGCTTACGACCTGATTTTGAAAAACAAGGAACGCCTGCTGAGTTTCGATGAGCCGACACGTTTCATCTTTTCCCATTCCGCCTTACGCGAAGGCTGGGACAATCCAAACGTGTTTCAAATCTGTACCTTGCGCCATGCCAACTCAAGCACGGCCAAACGTCAGGAGGTGGGTCGTGGTCTGCGCATCAGCGTCGATAATGACGGCAACCGTATGGACAAAGAACGCTTGGGCGATGCCGTACACGACACTAACAAGCTGACCGTCATCGCCAACGAAAACTACAGCTCCTTTGTTGATGCCTTGCAAAAAGAGACTAAGGAGACTTTGCGCGAACGTCCGACACAAGCCACGGTCGACTACTTCAAAGGGGTTACCGTCAAAGTGGGTGAGGAGAAGCACACAATTTCAGAGCAGGAGGCCGCCAGCATCGTCACCTACCTGTATGAAAACGACTATATTGATGAGAAGGGCAATGTCCTGCAAGGCTATCACACCGATATGGAAAAGGGTACTTTGGCTCCGATGAGTAAGAAATTACAACCCATTGAAGAGCAAGTGCACAAACTGATTCAGAGCATCTTTGATCCATCCGCTTTGGAGGATATGGTGGAAGATGCCAACGGTAAGGCAGAAGTGGTGAACGAGCGTTTGAACGACAATGCAGAGAAGATGGAATTCAAGGCATTGTGGAACGAAATCAACCACCGCTATGTCTATACGGTGCATTACGACAGCGAGGAGCTGATACAGAAAGCTATTGCCGCCATCAACAGCGAGTTGAATGTCACGCAGCTGAAGTATGTGGTCACAACAGGTATCCAAGGCGATGACAATCTGGACTTCACTGGCGAACAGAGCACACGGACAAAAGAGATGCGTGATGTGTCAACCAGCAATGTGCCATACGACTTGGTGGGCGATATAGCCAAAGCCGCCACGCTGACACGCCGTACAGTTACCCGCATTCTGAAAGGCATTCAGCGGTCGAAGTTGTACATGTTCAAGAACAACCCCGAAGAGTTCATCCGCAAGGTGAGTCATATCATCCGCGAGCAGAAAGCCACGATGATTGTGGAGCACATCAGCTACAATCGTACGGAAAACCAATACGATTCCGACATCTTCACCAAAGAGAAGAACCGCCAAACCGTTGACAAAGCATATGAAGCCAAAAAGCACATCCTCGATTATGTGTTCCCCGATAGCCAAGGCGAGCGCATTTTTGCCGAAGATTTGGACAAAGCGGAGGAAGTGTGTGTCTATGCCAAACTGCCGAGGTCGTTCCAAATCCCGACACCCGTAGGCAACTACGCCCCAGACTGGGCTATTGCCTTCAACGACAACATTGGCATCAAGCATGTTTTCTTCATCGCCGAAACCAAAGGTTCAATGGATTCCATGCAGTTGAAAGGCGTGGAAAAGGCCAAGATTGACTGTGCAAAGAAGCTGTTCAACAACCTATCCACTTCCAATGTTCGTTACCACGAAGTTGAAAGCTTTCAAACAATGTTGGATTTGATAAAAGCAATTGGTTAGTGTCGGCACCGCATACGAGCTGGAGAACGGCGAAATCATCTACGTTCCTGAATAGGATTGGAATGTAGAGACGCAATGCATTGCGTCTCTACCGATTATACGCGTGCATGCCGCCTAAGATGAAGTTTACGCCGAAATAGGTGATGAGCACGCTCAGGAAGGCTATCAGGCAATAGATGTGGAAGAACCAGGGCTTTTGGAAATTCCGCCAGATTCTGTCGTGTAACGGCATGGCGTAGACAAACAGTGTTATCAGTGCCCAGACTTCCTTCGGGTCCCACGACCAGTACCTGCCCCATGATATGTTCGCCCATACCGCCCCGATGAAAATGCCGACAGCCAGTAGCGCTGTGGCCGGATAGAGCAGGAGCATGCCCAGGAGCCGCTGGCGTTCCATCTGTTCCAGCATCCTGCCATGGCCGCATCCTGCAACGATGGCCGAAATGCTGTTGAGCGCCACGAAAAAGAGCATCGCGTATGCCATCATGATGACGGTGACGTGCAGGCTCAGCAGCGGGGAGGAGAGCACCGGCATCAGCGGTGTCACAGTCGGGTTCGCACCCCCAATCATGGAAACAAGCATCAGGAATCCTGTCATGAGCAGGCCTGAGGGGACCGCCATTCCGGTGCGTTTGCGCAGACAGAGGCATAGAATGCAGACAAACAAAGCCATCAAAGTCATCGTGTCATGGCTTCCGGCCATCGGTATGTGCCCGCCGACAATCCAGCGCAGCGCAAACATGAATGCCAGAAAAATTGTGACCAGCACCATGAGGAGCAAACCACACCTTTGGGCTGCAAGCGGCATTTTTTTTCCTTTACCGCTATAGAACAGGAAGAGAAAGAAAAAGAAAAACAGCAGTCCGATGGTAACAGCCGACATGGCCGTCCATTTTCCGGCACTGACCCTGTTGTAGGTTTTCTCCGCATGGAGGCGGAACGGAGAGGGCAGAAAGCCGGATGCGTGCTGCTTTTGGTATTTCACGGTTTTGGCGAAAACGGTGTCCAACATCTCAAAATCCTGCTTGACAACCAGTTCCTGACAATAGTTCAACTGTTTCCGTATGAAAATATATTCTTTCCCGTCCAAATTCAGGGGCAGGACATCGTTTTGCGAATACCATTCCAGGTTTCCGGCACTGTCGGCGACTGGGAAGATCTTAAGCAGTTTCCTGTTAAGGATCATTTGGATAATCTGCTGCTTTTCGTTTGCGGCGGCAAGTTTTTTGAACATCGGGTCGCCCATGTGTAGTTTTTCCATGGCCGCATCAATCCTGTTCTTTCCACGGGCATCGGCAAAATCCGTCAAACTTGCATATTTTCCGTTTATACCCAATATTTTCCGAACTTCTTTACCCTTTATTTTGATCATAGGTTCCTCCGCCCAGTCTTCAAAATGGAAGATCCATCCGCAGAGCACCTGCTCGGATGTGAGCCCCTTATAATGTGCTTTCCCGCACAGTTTGGTGGTGAAATCCTTCGCCAATGTCCCCATCGGGCATATTCTTCCATTGTATAGCACATACATTTCCCCCATTTCGCGGGCGGATTCGCGCGGCAGTGTGCGGGGGGCGGGATTGGCGCAGAGGCTTTGTGTGCAAAGCAGAAGGATTGCCGTGGCAGCCAACGCCCCCTTTTTCAGCAGAGGATCACGGAGCAGTGTCCTGAATCTTCCCTCTTTTTCAAAAAACATAAAAATCAGGCTGAAAAACAAGATAATATATCCTGCGTAGGTGAAGCCGATCCCCCACGGGTCGCGGGCCACCTCCAGAACGGAGCGCCCTGTCTCGTCAAAATCGTTCTGGTAAAAGCGGTAGTTTCTGTATTTGAGTATGTTGTTCATGGAGACATCGGCTTTTTTCCGGACCGACCTTTCCGTTTCGTCCACCCAAACATGGCTCACATAGTCCATCGGTGAGCGCGTGCCCGGGTAACAGACCGTTTCAAAACGCTCCAGGGTCAGCTGGAAGGGCAGTGTCATGGTTCCGTTCTTTTCTGACCGGAATGTCTGTACCGCCTCACCCGGTGTGAGGGTGACGCTGCCGTGCTCTCCGAAAAGCGTGGAGAGCATGGCTCCGGCCAGAATGAGATACA
This sequence comes from uncultured Bacteroidota bacterium, assembly GCA_902774175.1. GTDB lineage: Bacteria > Bacteroidota > Bacteroidia > Bacteroidales > WCHB1-69 > UBA1195. The sequence continues at coordinate 4,456 of CACYHG010000025.1, read as the reverse complement.
GGGCGGTGTGAAGTGTGGAGACGGAGATCCGTTTCCAATTCTTTTCCTTGAGCATCAGGATGGTGGATGCAATTGCAAGCAATGCCCATAGTGCGATGAATACAGGGGAGTGGTGGATGTGTTCCGACACGAATGCGGTACCCATCTGTTTTTCCAAAAAAGTGCTGCCTGCAAGAATCCCTGCAAGCAGCACTATGATGACTGATGTTGTTTTTCTCATCATATCATGTTGAAATCAAAAATATTAAAATTAAATGGATTCGATGAATTTCACCACGGCGTCCCGTTCGGCCTTGCTCAGCTTGCGGTATTTCTCCACCGATTTGCGGGCGTCGCTCTGTGCGCTGCCGTGCCACATGATCGCCTCCGTGACGTTGCGGGCGCGGTAGTCGTGCAGACGGTCGTCGGCACCGGTGCAGAGCCTGGAGAGCCCGCGACCCCACAACGGGGTGGTGCGGCACCAGCCTGTGCGGATGTCGTTGACCATGTAAAGCCTGTGCTGCACAAAATCGGAGTAGGGCCATATCTTCTGGTTAGGATAGCGGGGCAGGCGTGCGTCCCCGTCAGCAAAGAAGCCGTTGGGGTCGGTGAAGTTGTCCTCGCCGGTGGTCCAGCTGGGACGGTGGCAGTATGCGCATCCTAACTGTTGGAACAGCTGTTTGCCGCGTTGCACCGTTTCGTCACCCATGTTGCGGGCGGCAGGCACGGCCAGTCCGCGGTGCCATACCATGAAGTTGCTGTAGTCCTCATCCTTCATTTCGGCTGGAAGCTCCTTTGACATCAGGTAGTTGTAGATGTCCTTCGACACATCGCCCGTCTTGTTCCAATCCGGAAAATACTGGTAGAATGCCGCCTGAACATCGGGGTCGTTGGAGGCGGTTTTGGCGTATGCCTCCGTCATGTAATGGTAGCGGCGGTCGCTGCGGGTCACATTGGTGATGTTCCAGATGGCGTTGGCGCCTGCGGCATCCTGCAGCGGGCCGCGGGTCAGCGCGTAGGTGTAGCGCAGCGGATGGTTGGTCTTTCCGTAGGTCTTAACCCAGTTGCCGTTGGCGAAAATGGCCGGATTCAGCTGCACGCCCGCAGCCTCCTCCTTGGCATACTGCGCCTTGAGCGAATCGTCGGGGATGGCGTCAATCAGGCCGGTGCCGTAGATGCCGATGGTGCCCTCCAGGCGTACCCGGACATTGGAGTAGGCCACTGGACTGCCACCCACTTCGAGAGGCACGTAGTAGGCATCCTCCGGAATGTAAACCTCCGGATATATCAGACTGTAGGTCTCCCCATCCTCAAACCGGTTGCCCCATTCATCCGTGTAGCTTTTCCAGGTAATCCGGATTTTGGTTTCGTCGATCGGGGCCTTGAAGGGGGCGACCGCCTTGGTCTGCGGCATGCCGGTCAGCGAGCTCAGGTAGTTGTCCTTGTCGTCGGTCACCACCAACAGGTAACCGTTGCCCCAGTCGCCTGCACGGTAGCGGTCCATGCGCTTGCCGTGGCCGTAACCCGGATGGCAGGCCTCGCAGGAGCTGCGGATGTAGAGCGGTCCCAGTCCGTTGAACGGCGTGTTGCTTTGGGTGAAGGGACGTTCAAAGAAGTATTCCCCATATTTGAATTCGTTGACTAATCCGGCCTGCTCCACAGCCGGTGTTGGATCCTCGTAGGCGGAGGCGGAGACATTAAAGGTCGTCCCCAATTTTCCTCCAGCGTAGGTCTCCTCGTACTCCTTGTTGACAACCACCGGATCATCCGGCTTGTCCTTTTTGCATGCGGTGGAAAGCGCGGAGAGAGCCGCCACCGCGAGCATCAGATGATATTTTTTCATGTTACTGTACGTTTTTTATATTATAATCAATTCACACTTTTCAAGGCATCGTATACTTCGCTCAGCACGTTGTCCACCGCCGCGCAGGCCTCCATGGCAGCCTTGGCTGAGGCGTCGGTGTAGTTGTTTACAAACGGTGCCTTCATGTTGAGGATGGTCTGTTTGGCATCCTCCATGGTCTTGACCGCACGTTCGTTCAGGGTGGGGTTCACCGTGGACATCAGGTTCTGCAGTGACTTTTCCTGGTTGCGTTCACCCTCAAGGCCTCCCATGTAGGCGTTGCAGATGCTGATGATGTTGTTGGCGAAGTCCGTGATGGATTTCTGGCTGTAGGGCGATTCGATGTAGTCCTTGTCCTCTCCGGTGTAGGCCTTGCCGATTTTGGAGGTGCCCACCTCGTCGGCGATGGTCTTGCAGCCGTCCACAATCGCCATCATGGCCTGTGTCAGGCTGATGTATGTGCTGCCGGCCTTTCCGGCGTTCCGCAGGTTCTCGCCGTAGCTGGAGCCGCTCCCGGCCACCGTGCTGTTCCATTCCAACTCCTCAATGCGCTCCTGGTGCGCCTTGGGTGCGGATGAACCGGCCCAGCTCACCTCAAGCTGGTAGCAGCAGTTACGGAGGTCTCCGGCAACTGCCAGCGCATAAACCATGTCGTTGTCGGAAATTTTTGAGGCCGCCTTCGGCTGTCCGTTCTCAAACAGGATGTACTCGATGCCGTGGAATCCTAAAAGGGTTGCTCCCAAACGTTCGCCGGCAACCACATCCCCGTCTTCAGCGTCAAGGGCGGAGAGCATTTCCGGACTGTTCATCAGCGAATTGAAGGCATCCTCGTCAAGGGGCCAGGAGTCGATGTGCGGGTCGATGCCGAAATCGCTGGCGGGTCCGAAGAGGAAGGCCTCGCTCTTTTCCCACCATTCGCGTGCCTCCAGAAAAATCTGGCATGCCGCGCTGACATTGGCGTCAGTCTTCGCGGACTTCAGTGTCCGGACAGCTTCCACTAACCGGTCGCTGGCCTCGGCCAGTTTCGTGTAGGTCGGCACCACCGTCGCGTTGACGAACTGGTCGGCCACGGCCTGCATCTTTTCCGAGTAACTGCCCGTGCCGGAGGGTTCGGGTTTCTCTTTCTTGCAGGAGGTGACACCGCCTGCCAATCCCATCGCCAGAACGGCGATGAAAACTTTCTTCAAATGTAATTTCATCATATCTGTTGTTTTTTAATGTTAATTATCTGTTTTTTTGTGGCCGCCGCAGTGCGACGGCCATACCATTAATGGAACATTCCGCTCCAGGTTATGCCCATTGCGGCGAACGGTTCGTTGTTGTATTGGGCGTTCAGCAGGCGGCAGCCGAACTCCGCCTTTACTGCAATCTGCGGCATCGGGAAATAGTTCAGCCCTGCGGTGACGCACTGGCGGTCGCTCCATCCGTAGTCCTGCATCAGCGGGGCAGGAATGTAGGAATCGTAGCGGTCGTAGCGGGCGAAGAGGTATAGCGCCTTTCCGTTTTCCGTGGCTTTACGGCACAGCAGGTTCACACCTGCCTCCAACCCGACTGCATAGGCGGCTTCGCCCACATGTGTGTGCGGGTAGGGGGAGCCGCTCGCATGGCTCAGGCGGGTGTTGTAGGTTGAAACCATGTCTGCATCCGCCATATGGCCGTAATCGGCGTTGCCGCGCATCACCAATCTTCCATGCCGGTAGAGGAAGTCGAACGCCCCGATTACGACGGTGCCTTTCACATCCTTATATTTGGAGCTTTTCTCCTCAGTCACAATGTCGTTGTAGAAGCAGTTGCCGACATATCCGCTCACTCCAAGCCGCAATCCCTTTATGCTGCTGTTGTCGATGCGGGCGGCGAGTGCAAGCCGGTTTGCGGGGCGGAATTCATAGGGGGAGGCCGATGCGCCGTTGGCCCATCCGGAGATGTTGAACATGGTGGAGTTCAATGCGGGCAGCAGCATCAGCTCGTACCGCCAGTCATGATGTCTGCCCCACAGGCTGATGCCGGTCTCGTGCCATGTGCAGGGGAGGATGCTGTTTTCACCCTCCGGGCGGTACACGCCGAAAAATTCGGTGGGGAGATGGCTGTTGTTGGTGCCTCCGACAGGCACCACAATATGCCCCATGCGCAGGTTCAGCCATGGGCGGAAGCTCTTCTGTACCCAGAACTGCTCCAGTGCGACTTCGCCGCCCCGTTCAAGCTCCTTTTCATATTCCCCGGTCTCCTCGGTCTCGATCTCCACGGCGCTTTCCACGCCGCCATGCTCGAACTCTATCTCCATGCCGACGCTCCAGCCTTTGCCGAAATCATAGCCCATCATTATGACGGCATGGGGCAAATCCACCAGTCCGTGCCCTTTGGAGTCTTTGTAGGATTCCGCCCGGCTGTAACGGAAGACGTTGTCGCTGTAGAAATTGTATCTGTAGACCGCCTCGCCGTAGCCGCCGACAGTAAGGCGCGGCGCCGCATTTTTCGTGCAGCAGGACGAGTCCGGATGTTCCGGACCGGCGGAAGGATTACCCTGGCAAAGCGGCGTGACACCCATGGAAAGGATGGCGGCAACCGCCAATACAAATCTGTTTGTCAAATGTTTCCTCATGTTCAAACCTTTTACATTATGATTTGTGCAAAGGT
>CACYHG010000024.1 GCA_902774175.1 uncultured Bacteroidota bacterium | reverse complement strand
GAGCCTCTTTTCCGCCACCTTCTTCTGTTATCTGCTGAGTGTGCTGTGGTCGGACAACAGCCACGAGGCATGGCGGATGGTGGACAAGAAGCTGCCGTTCCTGCTGCTGCCGATATGTTTCCTCATTTCGCAGCCCGTATTGGACGGACATCGCGTGCGGAACATCCTGCGTCTGTTCACCGGAAGCGTTCTGGCAGTCTTTGCGGCCAATCTTGTTCTTGCGCTGTATGACATTGCGCATGGGGCACCTTTATACCGTATGCTGAACGAGAATCTGATGGTGCTTTTCAGTCTTCATCACACCTACATGTCCATGTATGCCTGTCTCTGCATCGCGTTCTGCCTTTTCGCTCCGGCGGAGGGTCGTCCGCGGCTGCTGTTGAGGATTGTCTCCCTGCTCATGCTCTCGCTGTTTGTGATGCTGCTCGAATCGCGTGCGGGGCTGCTCTGCATGTCGTCGCTATATGTGGTTTTCTGCCTCTGGCTGATACTGGCCAAACGGAAGAGGCTGGCCGGATTTTCGCTGGCCGCGCTTCTCCTGGCAGCCGTGGCGGCGGCCGGATGGCTTGTTCCGGGCAGTTTCGACAGGGTTGTCCAGACGGTTCGGAGCCTCTTTTCCGAAACGGAGCCGGACTGCCGTATGGTGCAGCGGGAGGCATACCGTCCGCTGTTGGGGGAGAGCGGCCTGTTCGGCCTGGGCGGCGGGGACAGGATTCCGGCCTATGCCGACTGTTTCAGCGAAAGCCGCGACAGCCTGCTCTCACAGGTGAAACCGACGCCGGATGCCGACCTTTCCGTTTTTGTGGTGGAGCGGAAGGCCTGCATGGACAGCCTTCAGGCCAGGCTATATTTCTACAGCGATTTCGACCATAGTCCCGAAATCACCTTTTTTGCCGGAAAATACCATTGCGACAGCGCGTCGGTGCGGCGGGTCCTGTACCGCTATCTGGTGCTGAGTGATGCCATCGAGATGGAATTCAATGCGCACAACCAGTATGAGGACACGCTTGTGGCGGTCGGATGGGTGGGGCTTGCGCTGCTGCTTTTCTATTTCATGTTCCCTGTGGCGGTTATGTGGCGCAGGAGGGGATGGGATCCGCTCCTCTGCTCGCTGCTCTGGATTGTCGCGTTCAACGCCCTTTTCGAGTCGGTGCTTGAGAAACAGTCCGGAATACTTTTCTTCCTTTTCTTCTTACTGATATTTTACCAGAAAAATGTTTGTATTGGACCAATTCATAAGTCAGAATGTCACCCGGCGGGAGGAGAGCCTCTTCCTGCGTGACATTGGGGATCACCGGCAGGAGTTGCGGCAGGCCGTTGCTGGGGCTTCAGTGTGCGTGATCGGGGGTGCGGGCAGTATTGGCTCATCCTTTATCAAGGCGCTGCTGCCTTTCCGTCCCGGCAAGCTTGTGGTCGTTGACCTGAACGAGAACGGCCTGGCCGAGCTTACCCGCGACCTGCGTTCCACTGAGGGGCTTTTTGTTCCGCAGGAATACCGCACCTACACGCTCAATTTCGCCGACCCTATTTTCAGCCGCATTTTCCGTGAGGAGAGGGGGTTTGACGTTGTGGCAAACTTTTCCGCACACAAGCATGTGCGCAGCGAGAAGGACAAGTATGCTGTGCAGGCGCTTATCGAGAACAACGACCTAAAGGCGAAACGGCTGATGGATCTGCTTTGCCTGTTCCCGCCAAAACATTTCTTTTGCGTAAGCACCGACAAGGCGGCCAATCCGGTCAATGTGATGGGGGCGAGCAAGCGCATCATGGAGGAGATGGTGATGGCCTACAGCGGCCGCTTCAAGGTTACTACGGCGCGTTTCGCCAATGTGGCCTTCAGCAACGGCTCGCTTCCCGACAGCTGGCTGCAGCGCCTGCGTAAAAAGCAGCCTTTGGCGGCCCCGAACGATGTCAGACGCTATTTCGTGTCGCCGGAGGAGAGCGGGCAGATTTGCCTTCTGGCCTGTATTCTGGGACGGAGCGGGGAGGTCTTCTTCCCAAAGTTGGATGAGGGGCAGATGCTGACATTCAGCAGCATTTGTGATGATTTCCTGAAGGCGGAGGGGTTGCGGAAGATGGAGTGCCGCGATGATGCGGAGGCGAGACTCTTCGCCAGCCGGATGCCTTACGGTAGCGGAACCTGTCCGGTCGTCTATTCCGGCAGCGACACCACCGGCGAGAAGCCTTTTGAGGAGTTTTATGTCCCAGGTGAAAGGATTGACATGGGACGTTTCCATGCGTTGGGCGTGATAGAGGCCGGCGCACACCGCCCGATGGAGGAGGTGGAGGCCTTTTTTGAAGAACTTGAAACCCTTTTCCGTGGCAATTTCACCAAGGAGGATGTGGTTGCCGCAATCAAAGGGTTTGTCCCCAACTTCGAACATGAGGAGAAGGGGCGGAATCTGGATGAAAAAATGTAGGACATGGGATACAAAATACCGCTTTTCAACCTGAATTTTGACGAACGTGAGGCGCAGGCCGCATACGACACCATCCGTTCAGGATGGATTTCCACCGGCCCGAAGAACGAGCAGCTGGAACAGATGTTCACGGAGATGTTGCGGGTGGGTCATGCCGTCAGTGTGACAAACTGCACATCCGCGCTGCATTTGTGCTGCCTTGTCTGCGGTCTCGGACCGGGCGACGAGGTGCTTGTGCCATCACTTACCTTTGCCGCTTCGGTGAACTGCATCCGCTATGTGGGGGCGACGCCCGTTTTTTGCGACATTGCCGGCCCCGACGACCTTAACATTGACCCGGAGGGGCTGGAGAAAAAAATCACGCCAAGGACCAGAGCGGTTGTTGTGGTGCACATGGCGGGCTTTCCAGCCCGTATGGATGGGATCATGGCCGTCGCCCGCAGGCACGGGCTCAAGGTGATTGAGGATGCCTGCCACGGTCCGCTGTCGGAGTACAGGGGTGAAAAAATTGGGACAATCGGCGACTGCGCCGCATTCAGCTTTTTCTCCAACAAGAATATCTCCACGGGGGAGGGCGGCATGTTTGTCACCAATGACGGGGAGATGGCGAAAAAGGCGCGTCTGCTGCGTTCGCACGGCATGACCACCATGAGCTACCAGCGTGCCAGCGGCCATGCAACCTCATACGACATCCTTGAATTGGGCTACAACTACCGTATGGACGACATCCGCGCCGCAATCGCCATTGAGCAGCTGAAAAAACTGCCTGCGGATCTGGAGAGGCGTGCGGAGGTGCGCCGGCGCTATGTGGAGCGGCTGGCAGCTGTTGGGGATTTGGTGGTGCCGTTTGCAGGCAACCGTGAGTTTGTCAGCAACTACATAATGCCGGTTGTGCTGACCGGAGGCGATGCGGAGTATCGTGATTCCATAAGGGGGAATATGCATGCGGCCGGTATTCAGACAAGCGTGCATTATCCGGCGGTGCACCGTTTTTCCGTTTACCGCGGTTTCCCGGCTGCGCTGCCGCAGACGGAGTTTGTGACCGACCATGAAATCACCCTCCCGATGTATGCCGCCCTGACTGGGGAGCAGGTTGATTTTATTGTTAAAACACTTGACTGTTCACTCCATGGATAGGCGGTGTGTGCTTGTTTTCGGATGCGGTGTGCTGCAACGCTCCATGCTCCGTTGCGCAAGGCGGCTCGGTCTGTGCACCGTCGGCATCGACCCGTGCGCTGATGCCGTGGCGCGGGATGAGGCTGATTTTTTTGAGGTGGTCGGCGGGCAGGACTTTGACGGCACGATGGCCGTTGCCATGAAATACAATGTCTCCGCCATCGTCGCTGCGGCTACCGACAAGCCTTTGGTGATGATGGCGCGTGTGGCCGAAGCGCTGCATCTGCCGTTCATGTCATTTGAGACGGCCCAATGCTCCACGGACAAGTTCCGGATGAAACGGCGTTTTCAGGAAAACGGTGTGCCGTGCGCCCGCGGACGGCTTCTTGCCTGTGCGGATGATGCGGAGGGGCTTGCTTTTCCGCTTATTGTGAAGCCGCGCGACAATTCAGGAAGCCGTGGCGTGAAGCTATGCCGTTCAAATGTGGAATTGCAGGCCTGCCTGGATGAGGCATTCCAATATTCCCGTTTTGACACGGTGCTGGCGGAGGAGTTCATTTCCGGCAAGGAATACAGCGTCGAGGCGTTGCACGATGCCTCGGGAAGGTCGGAAGTTATACAGTGCACCGAAAAGTTTGTGACCCCATTCCCCTACAGTGTTGAGCTGGGACACAGGCAGCCGGCATTGCTGGATGAGCCGCATCGGCAGGTCGTCGGTGAGCTGGTGGAGCGTATAGGGCGGTGTTTGGGGTTTGTCTGCTGCGCCTCGCATACCGAACTGAAAATTAACGGGGATAAAATTACAATTATTGAAACCAGCCCACGCACGGGCGGGGATTTCATCTCCTCGGACCTTGTGCCGCTTTCCACCGGAATATCGATGGAGGGGCAGCTGCTGCGGATGGCTTTGGGCGAAATCCCTGACACCCGGAGCGGTCGTAAGGAAAGGTCGTCCGGCATCTCCTTCTTCCATTTTCCGGAAGGGCGTGTGCGGCGTATCTCCCCCCGTCTTGAGGAGCTTTCCTCCATGCCTGGTGTCTGTCTGGTGGACTGGCAGCTGCGTGAGGGGGATTTGGTGCGGCCGGTTACCAACAGCCTGGAAAGGTACGGGTCGTACATAGTGGAGGCGGAGACCCGTGCGGAGCTTGACACCCGCATGGACGCCTGTGAAAAGCTGGTTTGCAGTTGTGTTGAAATAGAATCGGACAAAGCATGAAGAAAATAGTTGTATTTGGGGCTACCGGAAAAGTGGGATGCTACACCGCCCTGCACCTGAAGGAGAAGGGGTATGATGTCATAGCCACCGGCAAAAGGGCGGATGACAACGGCTTTTTTGCGGACTACGGCATTCCATACCGTTCCGTGGACATTCTGGATCCCGCCACCTTTGCGGTGTTGCCGCAGGAGGGGCTGTACGGTGTGGTGCACATGGCGGCGGTGCTGCCAGCCACCATGCGGGGGTACAATCCCAGAGAATATGTGGAATCAAACATTTACGGCACATTGAATGTGCTGGACTATGCCGTCGCGGCAGGAATGCGCCGGTTGGTCTTCCCGAAATCCTGGGCTGACATCACCTACCTGTGCGGCAGCCTTAAGCCGATTCCGGCGGATGCGCCGGTCCGCTTTCCGCTGAATGACGACCATTCCATGTATGCCATCACCAAAAATGCGGCCTGTGACATTATTTGCCACTATGCGGCAAAATACGGGTTCGACTATACAATACTCCGGTTTCCGAACATCTTCTGCTACCATCCAAACCCCACATACCATGTTGACGGCGTCAAACGTTGGACAGGTCAGCGTGCGATCATAGAGCAGGCCAAAAGGGGCGAACCAATCGAATTGTGGGGTGATCCCGAATGCGCCAGAGATGTCTTTTATGTGAAGGACTGCACACAGATTGTTGAAAAGGCCTTTTCGGTGCAGCAGGGCAGCGGACTGTACAATGTTGGGACAGGCAGGGTTGTGACCCGCCGTGAGCAGATTCAGGGCATCATCGACCTATGGTCACCCGAAGGGCATCCCTCCACCATTGTGGTGAACCGTGACAAGCCGGATTCCCCCTGCTATCTGCTTGACATTTCCACAACGGTGCGGGATTTGGGCTTTGTGCCGCATTACGATTACATGACATACCTCAGGGATTTGAAACAGGAGATGGAACAGAACCGTTTCCGGAAACTCTGGGGAAGTGAGGAGGACTATACGCAAGGCTTATGATACAGAAAATAATGGAACGGACGGTTCCGCTCTCCATCACCCTGCTTGAGGCGATGAAGCGGATGGACCGTCTTGGTGTGAAAATCCTGTTCGTCTTCACGGGTGAGCGGTTTGAGGGGCTGCTGACAATCGGCGACATACAGCGTGCGATTGTAAAGGGTCTCCCCATGGATGCGCCGGTTTCCGGCATTTTGGACAGGAACAAGATTTACGCATGGGAGGGCGATCCGGCGGAAACCGTCCGGGAAAAAATGCGGATGCTCCGCGCCGAGGCGATGCCCATCCTGGATGCGGAGGGTAACCTGAAGGATGTGTGGTTCTGGAGCGAGGTTTTCCTGAAAAACGAGGCTCCTGCCCGCGAACCGCTGGATTTGCCGGTGGTTGTCATGGCCGGAGGTAAGGGGAGCAGGCTGCGCCCGCTGACCAATGTGATTCCAAAACCGTTGGTGCCAATTGGCGAAAAAACCATCCTGGAGGAGATTATGGACCAGTTTGAGGCCATCGGCTGCCGCAAGTTTTTCCTTTCTGTGCTGTACAAGCGTGATATGGTGCGTTTTTACCTTGAGCAGCTGGAACACCGTTACGATGTCACTTTTCTGGAGGAGGAGCGGCCGCTTGGGACGATAGGGAGTGTCTCCCAACTGGCTGAACGGATGGAGCGTCCCTTTTTCGTTTCAAATTGTGACATACTTATAGATCAGGACTACCGCGATGTGTATGCCTACCATTGTGACAACCGAAACGACCTGACCATGGTGACGGCTGTGAAGACGCTGCGCATCCCATACGGCGTGGTGGAAACCGGTCCTGACGGGCTGATGACCGCCCTCCGGGAAAAGCCTGAAAACGCCTATCGGATCAATACCGGGGTGTACCTGCTGAATCCGGAGCTGTTACATGAAATCCCCACCGGCACCCGTTACGATGTCACCGATCTGATGGAGAGGATACGACGCCGTGGCGGCCGCATAGGATGCTTTCCTGTGAGCGGGAATGCCTGGCGTGACATGGGGGAGTGGGACGAATATCTTAAAATGATCCATGTGCGCTGAAATATCATCAAAACCGATGCGGCTGCTGTTGGTGGTGGGGACCGCCAACGACACCTTTGTGTACCACATGGTGCGCTGGCTGCAGAAATCCATGCCGGTGGAACTGGAGCTGTTTGAATTCTGGCCATCCGGGCAGCAGTCCTTTGAGACGGGGAGATATTGCCGGCTCCATTCCGCCGTTAACAGCGGCTGGTTGTACCGTGGGCATCTGGCCTCGTTCACGGAGCCGTTCGGACTGCACCGGCAGCTGGGCCGTTTCCTGCGTGGGCGCCATTATGACGTGATACATTGCCATTGGCTCTCCGCTCCAGTGGTGCTGACCGCTTCGCTGCGCCACCATTGTGACCGGCTTTTCGCCACATTTTGGGGCGGCGAGCTGGAGGAGCAGAAACTGCTCCGTTCCCACTCGCTGTATATGCGGCTGCTGCACCGTTTCATGAGGAATGTTTCCGTGGTTGTCAACTCCGCAGCCTATCGCGAAAAACTGCAGGCCGAATTTCCGGAATTCCGTGGTATATACCATACCGGCAATCTGGGTTCCGGTCCGATGGAGGAGCTGTACCGGCAGCTCTCGGATGGGGATTGTGCCGCCATGCGCAGGCAGTGGGGGATTGAAGCGGGGAAATGCTCCGTACTGATAGGGTATAGCGGCAAGGAACTGCACAGGCACATGGAGGTGGTTGAAGCCTTCCGGCGGCATCCGGAATGGCGCGGGCGATTCCATCTGCTCGCACCGATGACACGCAGCGCGGATCCGGACTATGTGGACCGCGTTGAGGCGGCACTGGCCGCATCCGGATACAGCCACACACTTGTCCGTGACCGTTTCCTCACCGATGGGGAGATGGCCTCACTGCGCTGCGCCACCGATGTGGTGATCCAGAACTCCCGATTCGACGGTTTTTCGCGCAGCATAATCGAATGCCTCTGTGCCGGTTCGCTGCTCATTTATGGGGAGTGGCTTCCGTACGGGCCATATCTGGAGGAGTACGGCTTTTATGCCGTCCCTATGAAGGATATTGCCGACGGGGTGGAGCAGGCAGCGCGTATATTGGATGGATGGGATGGAGTGAAAAGTCATTTGGCGGCAAATTCCGACAGTGGGCGAAGCCGTTTTCTCTGGTCGGAGTGCATCCGCGACTGGGTGGAGGCATATCAGCAAAAATGAGCCATGAAAAGGTTTTTCCGTGATTTTATGCTTTATGGCATGGCCGGCATTTTCGGCAAGCTGGCCGCCCTGCTGCTGATGCCGGTCTATACCGGAATCCTCACGCAGGAGGAGTATGGCGCCATGGCTCTCATACTGCTCTGCAGCGGTGTGATCGACCTCATCTCAAACCTGAACATCCATTCCGGCATTGCCCGGGACTATTACGAGGATGGTGTGCGGCGCACCAAGCTGGTCTCCACCGGCCTCTTCTCAATACTGACTGTCTCCATGACCGTGCTGGCCATGCTCTTTGCCAGCCGTCATTTTTGGATGGACCATGTGATCGGGCTGGACCGTAAATTTGAATGGCCCTTCGTTGTCATGCTTTGCGGGGTTCCGTTCGGCAGCCTGCAATCCTATTTTTTCCTGCTGACACGGTTCAAGAAAAAACCTGTGCTATACATGATCGGCACGCTCACAGCCCTGTTTATACGGCTTGGCGTCTCCATTTACGGCGTGGTTGTCATGAGGGCCGGCATTGTCAGCATTTTTGTGGGCGGATTGGCCGCGTCGCTCTTCAGCATCTGTTTTTTCGGCATTGTCAACAGGAATCTCATTGAATTAACTTTCAGCCGGGATTATCTTAAACGCGCACTTTTGTATTCGCTGCCCACGCTGCCTGCGATTCTGGCCGGGTGGCTGGACACATCGGTGGGACAGGTGCTGATCAGCAGGTCTTTTTCAATGGAGGAGCTTGGTGTGTACTCGGTGGCGGTGAGCCTCGCATCCGTCTTCACCCTTATAAGTGAGGCGTTCAACAACATCTGGTCCCCATACCTTTTTGAAAACTATCGGCAGGAGGGTTTTTGGCGGGAAATCCGGCGGCTGTTCACGCTTATTGTGTTCGGATTGGTTGCGGTAAGTGTGCTGCTTTCGCTGATTGCGAAACCGGTTGTGCTGATTTTCAGCAATCCTGACTATATTGAGGCGTCCCGGTACCTGCCGCTGCTCTGCCTTCCAATGAGCCTCTACATGCTTTTCCCGTTCGCAAGCGCGGGCGTCTCCATAAGCCGCGACACAAGACATGTCGGCATCGCCTATGTCTGCGGCACGGCACTGAACCTGTTTCTGCTGTTTGTTTCCGTAGGCAGGCTTGGCATTATTGCGGTTCCGCTCTGTCTGTCCGTGTCCCGGCTTACAGCCTACATATATTTATATATTGTCTCACGGAAAAAGGTGGGCTACCGGCTGCCCAACGCTCTGCTGCTGCTGCTTGCCGTGGCGGCGATAGGGGGATACCTGCTGCAGAGGGGGTGAATCATCATAAAAATGGCCATATAAATTCAGTTTACCATGCCGACAATCTCCATAATCATAACCGTATACAACAAGGCGAAATATCTGCCGCGCTGTCTGGAAAGCTGCCTGCACCAGCAGGAGGTGCCTGCGGACTGCTACGAGGTGATAGCCGTCAACGACGGTTCAACGGATGGTTCACTTTCCTTTTTGCAGGAGTACGCGGCGAAAGATACGCGGCTCCGGATTATCGACCAGCCCAATGCCGGCCTCTCCATGGCGCGGAACAACGGTGCGGAGGCGGCACGGGGTGCCTATTTATGGTTTGTGGACGGCGATGACTGGATTGCGCCGGATGCAGTTAAAACGCTGCTGGCGCAACTGGCCGTGCAACCGGATGTGGTGGCCTTCCGTGCCCGGACGGAGGGGGAGACGGAGGAGCGCAACCCGCTTCCGGCGGGTCTCCACTCCGGCAGGGAGCTGCTGCGGGGGAACCTGTTTGAGGATTGCGCCCCGTTCTATCTCTTCCGCACGGATTTTTTGCGGGACTGGCGTCTGTGCTTCTATTCGGGCATCTGCCACGAGGATGCGGAGTTCACACCCCGTATGCTGTATCTGGCGTCGGAGGTGTCGGTTTGTGAAAAGGTGCTATATCATGTCTCACCTGTTCCGAATTCCTTGGCACGGTTTCCGTCGTTGAAGCGGGCATACGATCTGGTTACAGTGGCCCTCTCCCTGGCCGCTTTCCGTCAGCAGCATGCCATGCGGCCGTCGGTGGCAAAGGTTTTTTCTTTCCGGATATCCAAGGCGCTGAACAACGCCTTGAGCATCATAGTCATGTTTGACAAAAATGAACAGAAGTCATTTGGCTGCCACCTGTACGGCTACAGGGATCTTTTCAAGGAGATGGGCGGTTCAATGAAATATAGTCTGGAAAGGATGCTGTTCCGCATTTTCCCGCGGAACTGCCTGACGGTTTACCGCTGCATGAAGGGAGGGCGCGTATGAAAATTGTCCACCTCTGCCTGACCAGCATATTCGATACAGCCCTCGCATATCAGGACAACCTGCTGCCAAAATACCAGCGGCTTGCGGGGCATGATGTGACGGTTGTTGCAACCGTATATCAGAAAACGGATCCGCATAGCGGCCGGATGCTGAAGAGCGCCCTTGAAACGGAAACCACTGCGGAGGGGGTTAAGGTGCTGCGTCTTTCCCCTTGGCTGCCTGAGCCGCTTAACCGTCGTCTGCACCTGTTCAGGGGAGTGAGCCGCACATTGGAGCGGGAACACCCGGACTTGATATTTGTCCATGACCTCTCTTCGGCAAGCTGTTTGGCGCTGCTGCCGTTTCACCGGCGGCATCCGGAGGTGCACATTGTTTTCGACAACCACGGCGACCGTTACAACAGCTGCCGCAACCGGCTCTCCTTTCTTTACACCCGTTACCTGTACCGTTGGTGCGTTGCGCGGCGGCTGGCCGGTATCGGGGAGCGTTTTTACGGTGTCACACCGGGACGATGCGATTTCCTTCGCGACATCTACGGCATTCCGGAAGAAAAAATTTCGCTGCTGCCGATGGGCGCGGACGACATTGCGCTGGATGAAGCCCTTGACGGCGGCTGGCGGGAGAGAATCCGTGAACGGTACGGCATCGCCCCGGATGATTTTCTTGTGGTGACCGGCGGAAAAATTGACCGGCAAAAGAACATACATCTGCTGGCCGGGGCGGTCTCCAAATCTCAGGTGGAAAAATTGAAGCTGCTGGTTTTCGGCACGGTTTCGGAAGAGCTGCGCCCACTCTTTGAACAGCTAAACAGCGAAAAGGTGATTATGGCCGGATGGGTGCCCTCCGACGAGGTCTACCGCTATTTCTGTGCGGCGGAGCTGGTCTGTTTCCCCGGACTGCATTCGGTGCTGTGGGAACAGGCGCTGGCCTGCAGGGTGCCGTGCGCCTTCACGCGGCTGGAGGGTTTCGGACATGCCTATGTTCCCGGCACCATTCCGATGGAGGAGGGGACGGCGGAGTATTACAGGCAGCTGCTGGAACCGCTCGCGGACGGTTCCCGACAGTATGCCGGTTTTAAACAGGCGGCGGCAGGCTCGGAAAGGGATATGTTCCGTTACAGCCGTATCGCCAGAAAAGTGGAGGAGGATGTTACAGGGAAATAATCCGGTGCGCCAGGCGGCGCGGCATCTGTTTTTGAGCGTTGCGGGCTGTTGCGCCCGGCCTTCCAACGGTGTGCATATCCTGAACGGGCACATGGTACACCCGTTGCAGCCTGAAACCGGCATCGTGGAAAGGATGATGTCCGCATTGGCGCGGCAGGTGCATTTTGTGCGCATCGAAGAGGCTGTGTCGCTGATAGCCGCCCGCACGGAGGTGGACGAGCCGGTGGTGGCCTTCACTTTCGACGACGGTTTTTCGGAATGCCTGACAATGGTGGCCCCGGTACTGGAAAAGTATGGTGTCAACGCCGCCTTTTTCATCAATCCCAATTTTGTGGAGGGGGACGAGGCCTACGTCCGACATTTTACGGAAAAGGTGGTGAAGAGTCCGGGCAAACGCCCGTTGCGATGGACGGAGCTGCTGGAGCTGCAGCGGCGCGGACATGTCATCGGGGCGCATACGCTCGACCATGCGCTGACCGCCATCGGTGATGAGGATGCGCTCCGTCACCAGATTGTGGACTGCAGGGCGGTCATTGAGGCGCATACCGGCGTGCCATGCGAGTACTTCGCATGGCCATTCGGACGGCTGGAGCATACTAACGAGGCTGCGGTGCGGATGGCCTGCGCGGCCTACCGGCATGTCTTCAGCCAATCTGATTACCGCCATTATTATTCATTTGAAGGCCGGGTCATCAACCGCCGTCATTTCGAGTTTTTCTGGCCGGTTTCGCATGTGCGCTATTTTTTAAGTTGCAGAAAAAGCTATGAGTAAACCTGTATTGTTGCAGATCAACGCCTATCAGGGGTCAGGCTCCATCGGACGCATTGCGGAGCAGATAGGTCTGCGGGCCGGAGCCGCAGGCTGGGATGTGTATATGGCGTCGGGGGCACGCTATTCCCGTCCATGCCAGTTGGAGGAGATACGTTTCTCCACGATGTTCCAGGAGTACATGCACATTCTGCGGAGCCTGCTGCTGGATGCGCACGGAGGCGGTTCCCGCCGGGCGACCCGACGGCTGATACGCGCTATTGAAAAACTGCACCCTAATGTGATACATCTGCACAATGTGCACGGGTATTACCTTAATATCAAGCTCTTTTTCAATTATCTGAAAAAATCCGGCATCCCTGTTGTCTGGACGCTGCATGACTGCTGGACCATGACCGGCCATTGCGCCCATTTCGAGTCGGCGGGCTGCATGCGCTGGAGGGAGGGCTGCCACCATTGCCCTTTGAAGAGGGAATATCCGCGGACATTGTTCCTTGATGCCTCGGAACGAAATTACCGGCTGAAAAAACAGCTTTTCACCTCGTTGCCCAATCTGCGGATTGTCACGGTGTCACAATGGCTGGCGGAGATTGTCCGTCAGTCGTACCTGCAAAGCTACCCCCTGCAGGTGCTGCATAACGGCATCGGTTTGGATGTTTTCCGTCCGACCGCATCTGACATGCGGCAGCGGCTGGGACTTGGAAACGCCTTTGTGGTTCTTGGGGTGGCCTCCGTCTGGTACGCTGCAAAGGGGATTACAGAGTTCATCCGGCTGGCCGGAAATCCGGACATCCGCGTTGTGCTGGTAGGGGTGACCGAAAAGCAGCGTAAACTCTTCCCCGACAGTGTCGTAACTGTCGCACGTACCCATGACCGGCAGGAGCTGGCCGCCATTTACACCATGGCGGATGTTCTTGTGAACCCCACCTATAACGACAGCTTCCCGACGGTGAACCTTGAGGCGCTGGCCTGTGGCACGCCCGTTGTGACCTATCGGACTGGAGGCAGCCCGGAGGCGGTGGATGCGGAGACGGGCGTTGTGGTCGCAAAGGGTGACTATGACGGCCTTGTGGCGGCCGTTGAAGGCTTCCGGAACCGTCCGAAGCCATCGGAGGCCTGCCGCCGCCGTGCCGAAACCTGTTTTGACATGAACCGCTGCGCGGAACGCTATCTGGAGCTTTTCGAATCCTGCCGTCAACCGTGAAATTTTTTCCCCGCCGGCATGGAATCGTGTTGTGAAATGTGCTAATTTTGCAGCATAAAATTTGAAATGAAATGGAAGCGTTCATATATTTTGAAAAAATGAAATTAAATCATATTAAGACAAGGGTTTATGACAACATTTGAGATTATAGTCACTTGCATATCCGTTTTAGCCACTTTGGGTATTTTTTCGGCTCTTTATGCAATCGGAAGGAAGATTGGCAATCTGGAATCGGATGAGAAGAACAACAAGGAGACACTGGAGAGGCTGCCATGCGACAGACATGATGAAACAATCAGGGAGTTGTGTTACGACTTGATTGGAATCAAGACGTTCATTGGCAAAAATAGCAAAAAGAAGGAGTTCGTATGGGGCAGGAAGCATAGTCCTACCGAGTTGAACGAGAATGGTGAGATGCTTTTCAAAGAAATAAAGGGGGGTGAGTTCCTGTCATTGAACAGGGATTTTCTGATAGCAAAGCTTTCTGACAAGAGACCGAAGACTGCGCTTGATGTTGAAAACAGTGCCTATACTGTTCTGCTTGAAAACTCCGGCAATGATTTTTTCAATGGCATTAAGGATTGGATATACAACAGACCGGCCATGAAGATCACGTATGATAACGAACCTAAGGACTATATTGTGACATTGGACGATGTGTGCTATGTGTTCAGCCTGCCACTCAGGAACATGTATCTTGAATTGCATCCTGAACTGATACCAAAACAATAATTTTTTCAGACAGATTTATGCAGAAGGCGAACTGGACAGGGGACGAACTATCCTTACTCAATGGCAAACGCCGTCCTTGCGCCTATACTCGGGAGGAAATGGCGGAAAGTCTGCGCGAAGCAGAAGCGGATTACAAGGCAGGAAGGTATGTTTCCCATGAAGACCTCTTTAAAGAATATGGTCTATGAGATAAGATATAAGATATAAGATGTCTTTCACCATAGACAACAAACCGGAAAAAATTTAATTTTTCCAATAAAGAAACGAATTAAGCGTTATCAAAATATGGCACTACCGATTAACATAGAGGATTTGCTTGGCGGTTTCGTGGTGGAAGGGAATCGCGTTGAGTACAAGACGGGATGGAATCCAGACCCTATCTACCGAACCATTTGTGCTTTTGCCAATGACTTCGATGATACTTGCGGCGGTTATATCGTGGTTGGCGTAACGGAGAAAAATGGTAGGGCAATACGTCCAGTGGAGGGTATTGGCATCAATGAAATAGAGCCAATTGAAAAGGCTATGGTTGGATTTAATAATCAAATAGTGCCTTATTATCAGCCGCGTGTGTTCATTGAACAGGTGGATGGCAAAACGGTGTTGGTGATTTGGGTGACGGCAGGGGAGCGTCGTCCTTACAAGGTACCTGACAAGGTGACGGCAAAGGAGAAGAAATACAACTTTTACATCCGTTACAATTCCAGTTCGATTGTTGCTAAGGATGAATATCTGGCCGAACTGATGAATAGAGTGAATCGTGTGCCATTTGATGATAGGGGGAATGTGAAGGCCAAGCCGGAGGATGTGTCGATGATACTGATACGCGATTATCTGGCTGAAATTGGTAGTGCTTTGGCTCGCGAAATGGAGAAAATGTCAATCATGCAGGTGCTGGAACAGATGAACTTGCTGGAGGGTCCTGCGGAGCAAACCCGTATTAAGAACGTCGCTTTGATGTTGTTCTCGTACCAGCCTGAACGATTCTTTCCAGGAACGCAAATCGATATAGTCTTCTATCCACAAGGAAAAGACGGTGACCCCAATAATTTCACGGAGACGGAACCTTTTCGTGGGCCGGTACATCTGACATTGCGCCGTGCCTTGCAATACCTGAAAAATATGGTGGTAAGGAAAAATATTCATAAGCAGAAGGATGATGAACATTCGCTGGTAGTTTACAATTACCCTTATCAAGCTTTGGAAGAGAGTTTGGTGAATGCCTATTATCATCGCCGATATGAAGAGTATCAGCCTGTGGAAGTGAACATTATGCCTGATCAGATAGAAATTGTCAGTTATGGCGGTGCGGAACGCAGTATCAGATTAGAGGATTTGAGAGCCGGAAAGCGTGTGCATGCCCGTCGATATCGCAATCCGCGTTTGGGTGAATTTTTAAAAGAACTTCATCTGACTGAGGGGAGAGGAACAGGTTTCCCAACTATTCATGAAGAATTGCGGAAGAACGGTTCACCAGATTCTGTCATCGAAGTTGATGAAGAACACACCTATTTTATTATCCGCATCCCATGTCATCCGGAATTCGTTTGCGATGAATTGAGTATGGATAAGGATGGACACATCCTT
Source organism: uncultured Bacteroidota bacterium (assembly GCA_902774175.1). GTDB lineage: Bacteria > Bacteroidota > Bacteroidia > Bacteroidales > WCHB1-69 > UBA1195. The sequence goes on along the minus strand of CACYHG010000024.1, from coordinate 14,078 downwards.
CCTGTTGGTGAAGTTTGGACTCCGGATGCCGATGTTACTGACAAAGGTGTTGATTATACCGCTGATAATGATTTGATTGTGGAAAATGGCACTGAAAATGGCACTGAAAATGGCACTGAAAATGGCACTGATAATGGCACTGATGTTACTGATATCTCTACGGCAGAAAGCAGACGGGACGAAATTTTACGTCTGATGAAATTGAATCCCAATATAACTTATGAAAATCTGATGAATATTCTTCATATTTCTAGACGGACTGTTGCACGAGACATAGACCTTCTGCGTTCCCAGTGCAAACTGAAGAGAGAAGGTGATGATCATGGAGGCGTTTGGGTTGTAATTGACTGAAAATAATTGGCTGAAACGATAGATTTGTAACCCGCTATGAAAATCTCTGTTATTACCGTTACCTACCAGTCGGTGGGGACGCTGGAGGAGGCCGCCCTTCGCAACTTGCGGCAGGCAATGGCGACCGGCTGGCGTGCGGCGGAGGCCCGTTTCAACATGGAGGCCTGCGCGGCGCAATATGTGGAACTTTTTGAAAGTTTACGATGAAAATTTTAATTTACAAAATATCCAAAAATGAAAAATAAAACCTTAAAGTACAATTTGTTGATTTGTTTAAGCCTGCTGCTGTTCCTTCTATCCGGATGCAAGAAGGAGGTGGAGTCCCTTACGGTTACTCCCAATACCATTGTATTGGCCGTGGGCGACCAATATCCGTTAAAAGCTGATGTGCAGCCGAAAAAGGCTCCGCAGGAGGTGGAATGGTACACCACCAATCCTGAAGTGGTTTCGGTGGACGAAAACGGTGTGGTGACGGCGTTGCACTTCGGTGTCTGTAATGTCAAGCTCTATGCCGGAGCCTCCGCTGCCGCCTGCCAGGTTACCGTTGTCCGGAAAAAGACGGAACACTTTTTCACGGTGAATGGGCAGGGCGGAAAGGTGATCTTCTCCCAAGGCAATCTGCAGTACAGGGCCAGCACCAACAGCTGGCGCTTTGCGGAGCACTCCTTTGATAACATTGGGGATGGCGGCGAAACGGAAGGCAATGTGCCGGGATCAAACAACCTGCTGGTTTCCATGTTCTACGACGGTTGGATTGACCAGTTCTGCTGGGCCACCAGCGGCTGGCATGACGAACGGGATGAGCTTAATCGCTATTATCATCCGTGGGACTACAGATTTGAGCAGGTTCCGACCCCCTCTGGCAGCCTGTATTATGGCTTCGGACCTTCCGGCAGCACGCCTGACATGAATCTGACGGGCAGCAGCGCCCGCTATGACTGGGGGGTGTACAACAGCATATACAATCCGCAGACTGGAACCACGGATTCAGCCGGCACATGGCGTCTGATGACAGCCGATGAACGTGATTACCTTCTTTTTTACCGGACAACTTCGTCCGGTGTGCGCTTTTCCAGGGCGGTGGTGCATGGTGTGGACGGAGTTGTTTTTTTCCCGGATGACTGGGAGATGAGCATCCATATCTTTAAGGATCCCAATATTACCAGCGGTACATTTTCCAAAAACGTTTTGGAGGATGACGAATGGCTGTTGTGTGAGGCGGAAGGCTGTGTGTTTCTACCCTGTATGGGCGCCTTGTGGTATGAAAACTCCGGGCACACATATTGGATGAAGCATGATGCGGACTATTGGACCTCATCTGTCATTCCGGAAAAAAGTCATTTGGTTCACGCGATGTTCGCCGGCCCCAATGGAAGGCTCAACTGCAAGAAGGCTGCTGTCCGGCTTGTGAAAATGCTTCCTTAATCTTTAAATGAAAAAAACATGAAAACCAGATTTAGCATTCAAACAGTATTGATTCTTCTTTCATTGTGTCTGATACCGTTGCTTTCTGGCTGCCGGAAGGAGGTGGAGACCGTCATTGTGAAACCCAATACGCTCATTTTGTCGGTAGGGGAGACCTATTGGCTGAAGGCGGGCGTCTTTCCGGAAAAGGCGCCGCAGGAGGTGAAATGGAGTTCCAGCAATTCCCGGGTGGCTGCGGTGGATGAAAAGGGGCTGCTGACCGCTGTCAGCAGCGGCTCCTGTAAGATTACGGCGCGTGCCGGTTCGGTTTCCGCCACCTGCGTGGTCAGGGTGAACGGCAAGCCTGCGGAATATGGCTTTACTGTGGATGAGCAAGGCAAACGAGTGCAGTTTTCTCCCGGAAACCTGCAATACAAGGCCATTTCCAACAGCTGGCGTTTTGCGGAACACCAGTATGATTATGTGGGTGATGGTGGAAAGATGGGCGGTAATGTGCCGGGATCGGACAATGGCCTGATCGATTCGGCATACGAAGGCTGGATTGACCTTTTCGGTTGGACGACCAGCGGTTGGCATGACGAAAACAATGCCGATCACCTGCATTTCCAACCCTGGTCAAGCAGTTATGAGATCCTTGCCGGCATCAGGACCGGATATGGCCCTTCTGAAGATGAACATGAGGATGTGGCGGCAGGTACCCGTTATGACTGGGGCGTGAACAACGCCATCTATAATCCCCGGACAGAGCAGATGGAGCGTGCGGGCACATGGCGCACCCTGACCTCCCAAGAATGGAGATATCTGTTGGAAAATCGCAGCACAAAAACGGATTTACGTTATGCTAAGGCCAAGGTGAATGGTGTGAAGGGGCTGGTCATTTTCCCGGATGAATGGGATGGAAGTTTTGTGTTCCAGAACCCCAATCGGGAGAAAGCTTGTCTGTTTGAGGATAATTGCCTGAATGATAGTGATTGGACCTTTTGCGAGTCAAACGGGTGCATCTTTTTGCCAGCTGCCGGACACCGGCAGGGTACCATCGCCATTTCGGTCGGTTCTGAGGGCAGGTATTGGAGCATCAGCCGCTACAGATATAATGGCATGATGTCGGATGGAAATTGGGATAGGAAAGATGTCGCTTTCGTCCATTATTTCAATGAAAGCACGCTTGTCCCATCTTCTATTTACCTATCAAACGTCAGATCATACCGCTATTTCGGCTGTTCGGTCCGTTTGGTGAAGGATTTGCGATGATGATTCCGGATGGGTTAAAACGGATGTGTTCATGAAAATCTCTGTTATTACCGTCACCTACCAGTCGGTGGGGACGTTGGAGGAGGCCATGCGGAGCGTGCTGCGGCAGAGCTGGCCTGATGTGGAGTACATTGTTGTGGACGGCGGTTCCACGGACGGGACCGTGGAGACCATCCGCCGCATGGAGCCGGAATTCAGCGGCAGGCTGCGCTGGATCAGCGAGCCGGACCACGGCATCTACGACGCCATGAACAAAGGCATCCGCATGGCGGCAGGGGAGGTCGTCGGCATTCTGAACAGCGACGATTTCTTCGCCGCTCCTGATGTGCTGGAGCGTGTGGCCGCCGCCTTTGCCTCCGATGCCGCATTGGAGGGCGTTTATGGCGATGTGCGCTATGTGGAGCCTGAAAACACCGCAAGGACGGTGCGGCATTACTCCTCCGCGGGGTTCACCCGCAAAAAGCTGGTCTACGGCCTTATGCCGGCGCATCCCTCGTTCTATGCCCGCAAAACCTGCTTCGACCGTTTCGGGCTGTACGATACCCGCTACCGCATCTCCGCCGACTATGACATGTTTGTCCGGCTGATATGGGTGGGGAACATCTGCACGCGCTACATGCCCTTTGATTTTGTGACCATGCGGAACGGAGGTGCCTCATCATCCGGATTTTCCGCCAGGTGGCAGATAATGCGCGAACACCTTCGGAGCGCACGGGAGCATGGGATGCCTAGCAGCTTTTTCCTGCAAAGCCTGCGTTATTTCGGAAAAATTGCCGACCTTTTGAAAAAATAGAGCCATGATTGAACTTTTTGTCTTTTTATTCCTATTGTCGGTCGAACTCGGCTATTACCGTCTGGCCAAAAGAAAAAACATCCTCGACATGCCCAACGAACGCAGCTCCCACCATGAGGGGACGGTGCGCGGCGGCGGCATTGTCTTTTACGCCGCCTGCCTTGTGTTTTTCTTAAGCCATCACTTTATATGGCCGTGGTTTATGATCGGAATGACAATGATTGCCGGAATCAGCATACTTGACGACATCCGCTCCGTCAAGCCCAATATCCGGCTGCTTGTGCAGGCCGCCGGTGTGTTTCTGGTGCTGTTCCAGTTCAGCGTCTTCGACATGGTGGGATGGAAATCCTTCATTGCGGTTTTCTCCGCCGTCTGCATCCTGAACATCTACAATTTCATGGACGGCATCAACGGCATGACCGGACTCTACACCCTTGTCACCCTGCTGACGCTTTCGTTTGTCAACATGTTTGTGGTTGAGTTTATTCCGCAGGACATCATCACCTATGTGCTGCTGGCCGACATTGTGTTCCTTGGCTTCAACTTCCGTCGGCACGCCCTCTGCTTCGCCGGCGATGTGGGGGCGGTGGGGCTCGGTGTCATCATTGTGTACCTGTTCGGACGGCTGCTGCAGTATTCAGGTGCAGAAATCAGCTACATGACTTTCCTTGTGGTCTACGGTACTGATGCGGGTTTCTCCGTCATACGCCGCCTATGGCTGAAACAGAACATTTTCCATCCGCACAGGGTCTTCATTTTCCATCTGCTGGCCAACGAGTGTAAGATTCCGCAATTGCTTGTTGCGACAATCTATGCCACACTGCAACTGGTGATTAATATCGGTTATCTGATGTTCCCCTTTAACAAATACATATACATGGCGGCATGGATTGTGGTGCTGGTTGCCGTCCACATTGTCATCTACCGCTATTGCGACAAACACTATACTTTAATCAAATAGAACAGGTTATGAGAAATCGGATACTATTTTTGCTTTTGCTTGCATCGTCGTGCAGCCTCTTTTCCCAGACGGTGGAGCGTGCCGAGGTGAAACCTTACAAAGGCCGTCCTGCCTTGTATATCAACGGTGTGCCGACAGTTCCGCAGTTTTATGCCCTGACCGACCGTCCGACGGGTAACCGCTCCTACGAGGCGCTGCCATCGCACAGCATCGCGCAGTTCTCCAAGGCCGGATTCAAGCTCTACCAGCTGGATATATGGTTTGAGGAGATGCTGCCCGAAAACGGTGAGTTGGACATCACTGAGGCAAGGAGGCAGGTGCAGGGGGTGCTGAAACATTGTCCCGACGCCGCCGTCATGTTCCGGCTGCATGTCAATCCGCCATTCTGGTGGTTGGGACAGCATCCTGAGGAATGCTGCCGCTTTGCGGACGACACACTCCAGCCTGAGCCTTACCGTCCGCTGCACCAGAACTATCTGTGGCAGGATCTGAACACGGTTCCGCGCTGCAGCTACGCCTCCCAAAAATGGCAGCGGTGGATGGAGGGGAATGTCGCCGAATTCTGCCGCCAGCTGGCAGTGACAGATGAGGGACGGCATGTTATGGGAATCCAGATTGCAAACGGCCTGAACGGCGAACACCACCAGTGGGGTTTTGTCAAGCACGATCCGGACGTTTCGGAGCCGATGCAGCTCTTTTTCCGCCAGTTCCTTAAAGATAAATATCATACTGAAAAGGCGTTGCGCAAGGCCTGGAACATGTCTTCCGCTACCTTTGAAAATGCAACTCTCCCAGGTATGGAGCGTCATCAGACTTCCGCCGGCATCTTCCGCGACCCGCAAAAGGAGCAGGCGGTGGCCGACTATTACGAATGCCAGCACAAGGTGGTGACGCAAAGTGTTCTGGACTTTGCCAAAGTAGTGAGGGAAAACTGGCCGCGTCCGGTGACAATCGGCTGTTTCTACGGCTATTACCTTTCTTTGTTCGGTCGCCAGGCGGCGGGCGGACACCTTTGCGAGCAGGATATTCTCACCTCCCCGTATATCGATTTTCTCTGTGCGCCGCAGGCCTACAACAAGAACAGCCGTCTCCCCGGCGGTCCCGCATTGTCGCGCGGGTTGGTCGAGTCGGTGAACCTGCACGGCAAACTGTGGCTGGACGAGATGGACCAGCCATCCCATCTCGGATATGTTTACCTTGGCGGCTTGCAGATGTATCCGCTGGAGGAGAGCATACAGATTCTGCGAAAGTTCGTGCTGGGCCCGTTTTTGCGCGGCGGCGGCATGTGGTTCTACGATTTCGGCCCGCTGATGTGCAGCGGCTGGTGGGACGACCCCGCATATATGGAGGATATAGCCCGGATGCACAGGGTGGAGGAGCGTTATTTCCAGCATGAGCAGGATTGCCCTGCGGATGTGCTGCTGGTCTTCGACACGAAGGTCTTTTTCCATACCGCCTCCCGCGACACGGACGACCCCATCACCGACCAGACATCGGTGAATGTGGTGCCGATCGAGGTGTTCAAGTCGGGAGTTGCAGCCGCCACCTGCTACCTTTCGGACCTGCCGCAGATGCCTTTGGAGCAATATAAGGCGGTAGTGTTTGTGAACTGCTTTCTGCTGACGGCGGAGCAGCGGCAGTGGATCCGTAAAAACGTGGCAAGGGACGGGCGCAGTCTCATCTGGCTGACGGCACCGGGCTACAACGACGGCAAGAGGCTCGATCTGCGCTATGTGTGCGAGGCTGCGGGGATGCGTCTCGACACCTTCTCCGCTTTCAGAATTCCCGACATCCGGTTCGGCGCGGCATTTGGCGACAGCCTGCAGAAGGGGGCGAAGATTGCCGAGGTGGGCAAGACCATCTTCATGAACACGAACGACAGCATACGGGCCTTCCGGCAGACCTTCTTCCATGTGACTGATGAGGACGCGGAGCGGCTCGCCATGTTCGACTCTCTTCCGGAATCCCGTGTGGCCGCAGCCGTGGTGCGGCACCGGACGCACAACGATTATTTCTTTGCCCTTCCGCTGATGACCAACGGATTGTGGATGCAGCTCCTTCGCGATGCGGGATGCCACATCTACGATGATGCGGGCGATGCGGTGATTGCCGGTTCCGGCCTGCTGATGATTCACACGGCCAGTGGAGGGGAGCGGACTATCCGGTTGCGCAACGGCCGTGAGGTGAAGGTTATGCTACAGCCCAAACAGACCCTGCTGCTCGATGCGGAGAGCGGGGAGAAGGTTTTGTGAGCATTGCCGGCCAATCGTATTGGAAAAAGGATTAATTTTGCAGTTTTAAAACGATTACAGAATATCATCATGAATAAAAAAGCCATTTTTGCCGTCTGCCTGCTATTGTGCTGCGGAACTGCCACGTTACAGGCGCAGTACCAGTACCAGCTGCCTAACAGCGGGTTCGAATCGTGGGACACAACCTCGTACAACCTCCCGATCGGATGGAATTCATACAATACGGCCAATTGCAACATACAGGGTATGCCTGCAAATTATGCGGCCACCATCGCAAAAATCATCAACAGCACCGTGGTCCACTCCCGCACGCAGGGCAGCCGTCCCGGCGGTAAGGGCGGGAACTATATCACCCTGCAGTCGCGGAATGTGAACGCGAGCGGCATAAACATGACGGTCAGCGGCATTGTCAGCACCGGACGCTTCAACATAGGCTCCATCTCCGTCTATACGCCGCTGAACTATTTTTCCACGGAGCGCAAGTTCCCCTCCTTCCGGATGCCGCTAACATCCACACCGGATTCCATGTATTTGTGGGTCAGGTATTATGCGGTTGATGCCGATTCTTCACGGGCGCGTATCGTGGCCTATATCCATGGTGACACCGATTTCCAGTACATGAACCATACAGGCAATAAGGCGCTTTATTGCGGCTACATCCATCATCTGATGGCACGCACCGATTCGGTGCTTCCGGCAACCCGTTGGGTGCAGCTGCGGCTCCCGTTCAAATATGACGGTAAGGCAAAACCGAAGTATCTGCTGATGTACATGGCCTCCGACTCATGCATTATAGGCGGCAAAATAGGCAACGAACTTTCTGTTGATGACATTGAGTTGATATACAGCTCATGGTTGAAGAGCATAATGGTTGACGGCGTTTCTGTGCCGGATTTCAAAAAGGATGTTTTCAGCTATCAGGTGGAGCTGCCCTATGGGACATCTTCGCAGCATGTGCCCTCCATCCGCTGCATCGGCGAGGTGGACGACATAACCGACAGCGTTGTCTTTTACCCTTCCCTGAACGGGGTGGCGGGGGGACGCTCCGTCATCACCGTGATTGCCGAGGATGGTGTTTCCACCCATACCTACACTTTGACCTATCAAATCGCCAAATCCCCGAATGCGCACCTTTCCGCTTTGACATATGACAAGAAGAATGTTCCGGGATTCCATCGGGACAGCCTTAGCTATGAGGTTTGGCTGGCACCTGGAACCACGGTGCCTCCTGTCGTCGAGTGCCAGACGGAATTCCCTGGCCTGAAACCGCAAATCACTCAGGCAACCGCTCTTCCAGGCGCTGCAACCGTTAAGGTGACGGCTGAGGACGGACATACCCAATTGACCTACACAATCAATTTTAAGGTTTCATTGTCCAAAGACGCCACGGCCTCCTGGATCCGCTACAACCAGCAGCCGCTCCCCGGTTTCCATCCGGACAGCCTCAACTATTCAGTGGAGCTGCCTTACGGAACCACTTCAGTACAGGTGACTGCCGCAGCCAACTGGCCAAAGGCGAGGGCCCGCTGCTGGCAGGTGACCTCCTTGCCCGGTACGGCCATTGTGCAGGTGGTGGCGGAGGATACCACCGTGAAACGGAATTACCGCATCAGCTTTTCTGTAGCCAAAAACAACAATGCCCGTTTGGATTCGCTCTATTATATGTTGGGGAAAACCAAATGTCTGATACCTGCATTCCATCCGGACAGTTTGGTCTATTCCGTTGTGCTTCCGGAAAAAAACAAGATTCGTCCGGTGGTTGCCGCTGTGCCGCAGGATGCCCGTGCGAAGTCAAAGGTGCTCTATCCGCTGCTTATGGAGGATACGGTAAGGGTTTGGGTCATTGCTGAGAACGGTTCTGACAGCCTCTGTTACAAGATTGCCTTCCGCGTGCGCAGATCGACCAATGCGCTGTTGTCCTCCTTGAAGGTTAATGGGAAACCGCTGGCGAATTTCAAGGATACCGTTTTTGACTATCCGGTTCTGCTGGACAGCAGTGTTGTTCCGTTTGTGGAGGCTCTGCCTGCGGATTCCGACGCGCAGGTGCGCATCCTTTTCCCATCCCATATCCCTGGAACGGTGACGGTGACCGTGACGGCGGAGGATACCAGCGTCCACTGCGTATACAGGCTCTATTTCTCCATCCGGCTCTCGGACAATGCCGACCTGATGTCGTTGGGCTATCGTCTGGGACAGACCTACTATCCGCTGGAGAACTTCCACAAGGACACGCTTAAATACCATGTGCTGCTGCCTCCTTTCACGACGGTGGCGCCGGTGCTGGTGTGGGTCAAGGCCGACTTTGATGCTTCCGATACTGTGTGCCAGCCGCGTTCCCCGATGGATTCGGCTTATGTGACTGTGGTTTCGGAAAGCGGACATCTCTCAAAAAAATATATTGTCCATTTTGATGTTCCGCTATCCCGTAATGCCAGCCTGGAGGCGCTGTATTGCGATGGCAGGCCGTTGGCCGGATTCCATCCTGACACGCTTTTCTATACTGTCTGGCTGCATCCCGATACGGTGCGTACGCCAATGCTGTCGGCAAAGGCGGTGCAGGGCGCCACTTTTTCGATACGTCAGGCTGCTGCGCCGGGTGACACTGCGTTGCTGACGGTAAGGGCGCAGGACACCATGGTTGTGAAAGTATACCGCGTCCTTTTCCTCCGGAAACGCTCCTCAATAGCCACACTTAGCTCATTCCATTACAGATTGGGCAACGCCGATTCTGTCATCCGTCTGCAGGATGGGGTTTCAAACTACACCGTCCTGTTGAAGGAGAGGACCACAGACGTTCCCTTCGATTTGCAGTGTGTTCCGACAGACAGCAGGGCTTCGGTCAAGTTCCTGCGTATTCCATTGTCGGTTAATGATACGGCGGTGGTGCGTGTGCTTGCGGAGGATGGCGTCACAGTTACAGCCTATATTGTGGCATTCAGGCGGATACCCTCTGCGGACGCCCTCTTGGATTCGTTGTGGGTGAACGGGAGCCCGCTCAAACTTTTCCGTCCGGACCGTTTCAGCTATTCCTGCGGTGTGCCGGGCTCCACACAGGAACCGCCGGTTGTGACGGCCAAACTTGCCTGGGAGGCTGATTCGGTTTACATTACGCAGCCATCATCGCTGTTCGGCACCGCACAGATACGTGTGGTTGCGGAGGATGGTGAACATTATAACATTTATACTGTCCAGTTCCGTCCGATGAATGCGGAATCCAGACTCATGGCCATCTATTTGGATGGCGGCTATCCTGTCCCGCATTTCAATGCGAACGTGCAGTCATACGCCCTGCCATACGGTCCCTCTTTCCCGAAAACTGTTACGGCGGTGCCGCTGGATTCTTTCGCCACAAGCCGTTGGAGCAGCGAAATCCGGCATGATACCATGGACATACATATTCTCTGTCTGGCGGAAGACACCTTCTACAGGACGGAATATCTGGTGCGGATTCTGTTGGCGAACGGAATTGCCGAGGCGGCTGGAAGTGGCATTTCGGTTTATCCGAATCCTGTTCAATCAGTGCTGTGTGTCAGACTGTCAGAACCGGAAAAGTTCCAGAGCATCCAAATCTACTCTTCTGAGGGAAGGCTGTTGCGCAGCCATACGCTGGAATCGGCCGAGGAGTACATTCAGGTTCAGGATCTGCCTTGTGGCGTCTATTACTACCGTGTGCTTACCGTTGACAGGCGTTGCCATTATGGAAAATTTGTCCGGCAATAGGGTTACTTTTGAGCAGGCTCTGGAAAAAGCTGAAAAGTTCTGCGCCTATCAGGAGCGGAGCCAGCAGGATGTGCGCAGGCGGCTGCGTGCATGGAAAGTCGGGGAGAGCGATGCCGAGGCTGTGATTGCGGAACTGATTGCCCGGAATTTCCTCAGCGAGGCGCGGTATGCGGCGGCATTTGTCTCCGGACACTACCGCATCAAGCGTTGGGGAAGGCTGAAAATTGCAGCCGCGTTGAGGCAGGAGGGGGTTACGGAGCGTTGCATCCAGGCCGCCTTCAGGGAGACCGACTTCTCCGATTATCGCGAAACAATCCTCAAGGTGGCCGACGGCTGGCGCAAATGCCATACTGATGTGCCTCCCGAAGCTGTGAGGTGGAAATTGCGCTCCTATCTTTTCGGACGGGGTTTTGAACCTGACGAAATCAGCAGGGCGGAAGAGATGATCCGGTGAAAGCCGGATTTTTTTTTTTTTCTTAAAATGCAATTGCATACAGATATTATATCTATCTTTGCTTTTTGGTTTTTGTGTTTACGAACAAAAGGAATCGTTTATGGAAGACAACAGAAGAAAAGAAGGTAAAGAATTGGTTTCTAAGTCTGTAAAGGCTGGAAAAAGGACCTATTTCTTTGACATGAAGGAGACACGCTATGGTGAGCATTATTTGGTGATTGCGGAAAGCAAACGCCATTTTGATGAAGAAAAGGGCCATTTTTTCTATGAGAAACACAAAATTTTCCTTCACGTGCAGGATTTGGAGAAGTTTTCAAACTGTCTGGAGGAGATGAATGCGTATGCCAAAGCCAATTTCTCCGAAGAGGAGCTGCATCCCTTCTATCCTGAATCGGATGCGTCCGATGCTGTAAGGAATGCTGAGGCCGATGACTTTGATTTCTTTGACAAATAAAATCCTTTCCGGAAAACCGGTGCTGCTCGTGCTGGTGTGCCGGATGTTGACCATGGCTGGGGTGATGGCCCAGTCCATATCGGATCCAGATATCCGTTCCGATTTTTTTTATTGTCAGGATGACAAATTGTTCCGTGTGGTTAACAAAACGGATACATTCAGCTATTCCGCCCGTCTGCAAGGTGGTATAACCGATTTTGACGCATCCAATCCGTTCAAGATACTGCTCTTTTCAGCCCCATTCCAGAAAATCTATTACCTTAACCATCGGCTGGCCCCTTTGTCGGAGGAGTGCCTCCTGAGCGACTTGGGGTTGGGGGAGGTTACATGTGTCTGTGCCTCCAAACAGGGAGGTTTTTGGGTGTTTGACCGTTGGAACGGTGTGCTTGTACGTTTTGACGGGCAGTCCCAACGGGTCTCTTCCAGCGAGAATTTCAGTCTGCTTGGTCTGCAGCAGGCCGAGCCGGTCAAAATCCGTGAGGTGGGCAATCAGTTGTATGTCTGCTGCAGGGAGCAGGGCGGTTACCGTTTTGACCTTTTCGGTAACTACATCGGTCCGGATCCCGCCATGCGCCCTGAGGATTTCTAGGCTTTTGCCAGATCAACACATACCTTGAGAGTGTCGGTCAGTTCGATTTCCGTTCCGGTAACCAGACCATCAACCAGTTCCATTGAGGTGCAGAGGATTTCCGTGCAGATGTGTGCCTGGTGATGTTGGAGCACCTCCTTCAGCTCGTCGTCAGCTGTCAATGAAACCCTGATGCGGTCGGTGACGGCCAGGTTTGTCTCTTTCCTGAGATTCTGGAGCCGGTTGACCAGTTCGCGGGCGATGCCTTCGCGCCGCAGTTCCGGCGTGACGTTGGTGTCCAGAGCCACAGTCAGCTGGTCGGAGGAGGCAACCACCCAGCCCGGAATGTCCTCGGTGCTGATTTCAACATCTTCCATGTTCAGTGTCACCTCCTGCTCTTCAATGGTGAAGCGGCATTCGCCTGTCTGCTCCATCCGGTTGATTTCAGCCTGTGTGAATTGGGCGATGCGGCCGGCGATGGCCTTCATGATTTTTCCGTATTTCGGTCCCAATGTCTTGAAGTTCGGCTTTATGCTCTTGGTAAGGATGTCATTGTCCGGACTAAGGAATTCTATCTCCTTGATGTTGGTTTCAGCAAGTATAAGGTGCTGGACTTTTCCAATCTGCTCCTGCATGTGGCTGCTGCTGACCGGAATCATCACTTTGGCGAGCGGCTGGCGCACTTTCAGCGTATGCCGTTTGCGCAGCGAAAGGATCAATGAGGAGATTTCCTGTGCCAGACGCATCTGCTCTTCAAGGTTTTCATCCACAAAAGATTTGTCCGCCTTCGGAAAATCGGTCAGGTGGATGGAGTCGTGTCTCTCTTTTCCGGTCATCCCGTTGAGGGCGCGGAATATCTGTTCGGAGAAGAATGGCGCGATGGGGGCGATAAGCTTCATCACTGTAATCAGGCAGGTGTACAGAGTCTGGTAGGCGGAAATCTTGTCCTCGTTGTATTCGCCTTTCCAGAAACGGCGGCGGCAGAGCCTCACATACCAGTTGCTCAGGTACAGGTCCACAAAGTTCTGGATTTTCAGGCCGGCCTTGCGCGGCTCGTAGTCCTGATAATCGGCATCCACCTGTCCGATCAGCGTGTGCAGCTCGGAAAGGATCCAGCGGTCGATTTCAGGCCGTTCCTCTATCGGAATGTCAGGTTCGCGGTAGTTGAAACCGTCAATGTTTGCGTATCCTGCAAAGAACTTGTAGGTGTTGAACAGCGTGCCGAAGAAGGTGCGCTTCACCTCATCGATGCCAGCCTCGTCAAAACGCAGGTTCTCCCAGGGCTGCGAGGCTGTAATCATATACCAGCGGGTGGCGTCCGGACCGTGTTTGGCCAGTATCTCGAACGGGTCTACGGCATTTCCCAGACGCTTTGACATCTTGTTTCCGTTTTTGTCAAGTACAAGCCCGTTGGAAATCACTGTCTTATATGCAACCGAGTCGAACATCATCGTGGCGATGGCGTGGAGTGTGAAGAACCATCCGCGTGTCTGGTCAACACCCTCGGCGATGAAATCTGCGGGGAAAAGTTTTCCGGATTCGATCTCCTCTTTGTGCTCAAACGGGTAGTGCATCTGTGCGTATGGCATGGCGCCCGAATCGAACCAGACATCAATCAGGTCGGGTTCGCGGTACATCGGCTTTCCGCTGTCGGAGACAAGCACCACCTTGTCGATGTAGGGGCGGTGCAGGTCATATTTTTCTTTCCTGTAAGTGTTTTCATCCATCAGTCCGGCTTTGACCGCCTTGTCAATCTCCTGTTGCAGCTCGGCCACGGATCCGATGCAGCGCTCCTCCTTCCCGTCCTTGGTGCGCCAGATGGGCAGGGGAGTTCCCCAGTAGCGTGAAC
>CACYHG010000023.1 GCA_902774175.1 uncultured Bacteroidota bacterium | reverse complement strand
CAATTGACAATGGCGTTGTGCATGACCACACTCCCCCTGTTTTTCAAGGTGACACATACCGGCTGCAAAGCATCGTAGACAACACTATCCGGAAAATCAATGGAAAGCAGTGCCACCGAATGGACTGCAGTATTCACCACAAAACTGTCTGTCAGCACCGCCTGCGAATGCATGGAATCCTCTGCCATAATACGGAATTTCACCCTGGCATCCATCGGAAGTTGCGGAAACACCGCCGACCAGATGGAGTCTCCCTTCCACGCTGTCATCCGCAGGGAATCAGCATAAACCGTATCCATACTGACCACCTCAAAATGCATTCTCGGAACAGACAAAGGCAGTCCGGAACGGGAAACCACCTTCGCCTTCAAACTGAAGTTTTCAGTTTCCGAAGTCCTTTTAGGCCGCTCAAGCAATGTAATATATGGGGATATCTTGCGAAACACGCGCACCGCATCCAGATACCACCCCCTAGTGAAATATGAACCTGAAAAACTTCCCTTGCGGATTACAAACTTGAGACGGAATACGGAATAACCTCCATAATCACTCAAATCGAAACCCTCCTCCTTCCACCATGTGCTGTCAGGCGTGGCCAAAGTATCGGACGGTTTCCAATCATTATAGGAACCATGATGAAAAACAGTGTCCCTTTTATAATTGGAAGCTGTTCCCAAATAACAATAACCTGGTATTGTTTTCCAGCGAGCATTGGTTCCAAGTCCACGCTCCTGGCACATCACTTCACAGACATCTGAAGGCAATATTTTGCAGATATGCCGGAAATAAAGATAGACATGCTCATCGGCGGAACAATCAAACCAGGGAGTCACCAGTTCGGCAGTATCCCCGCTGTTTAACGGGACATATCCATGCATGGCATATTTTCCGTCATAGACAATCCCTGTGTCCGGCACCCAGCCTTTGTTGGACACCGTTGCTGCCGGAGCCACCGACCACCCCTGCGGCAGACGTGATGAAAAGCTTTCATTGCACAACATCCGGGCCTGCGCACCGGCATCTGAAATCGACAAACACCCCAAAACAAGCAGCAGGCCAACTTTTATATTCTTCATTACCAACATCTTCTATCTGTTTTTACAATTTGACATTCATTTTAATAACCTTTCGTTCCCCCTTGTACTCAACGCTATAGAAATAGACACCTGCGGCATATCCGCCGAGTTCCAACGGGATGAGGTTTTCCCCGGCATACAGTTCACACTCCTGACGATACAACAGCATTCCGGTCACCGAGTACAACTGCAACCGCACCATGCCGGCCTCTGGCAAAGTGAGCGGAACCAGTGTCCTTTCCACGGCAGGATTAGGTGTATTCTGGCCGAGCTGCCAGTTTTCCCTAAAGAATGATGTGACCGCATCGGACTTTTGGCAACTGAAGACACATTGCAATGTATCATTGCTGTAATCCGCTTCGTGGCCATACCCTTCAACAAACGCCCTGACCATGAAAACGCCTGTATAGTCCGGCACACAAAAACTGTCAGCAAACCACAGGCCCGCCGTATCAGCCATGCCGATCCGGTCAATAGAACCATGCAGCAATGCCAGCTGCATTCCGCTGCTGTCAAGCAGCTCAGCATACACAAACACACCGCTTGCCACCGTATTGCGCAGCGGATTGGCTACGCGTACATGCGGAAACACCCATGTGCCTCCGGCAAGCACGCCCGTATCCGACAACGTGACTTCAAGCATCTGCAAATCAACTGTAAGGTTCTTTTTGGACATCAGTTTGCGCTGCAATTCATTATCCTTTTCCGAGACATCCCCATCCGGTGCCGTCATCCTGACTGTAAGGCTGTAACTGCCAGCCACGTTCGGAACAAGGTACGGGGTCGGAAAAACATAGAGCGTGTCCGCACCTGAATCCAGCAATGGTATAAAACCTGGAACCGAATCCGCAAGCACACCATCCTGACCGTACACCAGAGCCGCCAGCGCAATATTACGTACCGCAACATTGCCGCGGTTCACCACCCGCACCTGCGGAAACACCTCCGTATGACCCTGCAGCACCTCCGTCGTTACCGGATACAACAGCGAGGCCAATGCAACATCCACCGTGTCGCTGTGGACACATTGGAAAAACTGCACCAGCGTATCGCATTCCAACAGGGCATAACTTTTCGGATACTGCGAAACAGCCGCCCTCATACGGATTTTTCCTGTAAAGTTAGGCAACCGGAATGCCTTGCCTAGACGGACGGACAATGTGTCCCCCGCCATGATGGAGAGATTGCCTTCATTCCATGCACAAAGCAGATTTCCGGCTGAATCGGCCGCATCGGCCCAAAAACTGAAGCCTGAGACATCAGCTGTACTGCGGTTCACCATTTGAAGCACAGGACGCACCGTGGAGGCACCCAACAACGTATCCGCCAGAACAAATGACACAGGAACCACATCCACCGTATCGAAACGGTAGGCGTTAAACCAGCAGATAAATTCGTCATTACCCAGATTATAATCCTTCTCCACGGATATGGGGCGGATTTTCAAACAATAGCTCCCATTGATATTGGGGACGCGGTAGGGATTTACGAAGAGGTAATCCACTGTATCTCTCGGACGCAACGCACCAACCTTTTCAAACAGGGTGTCCGCCATCCCGTTTGGCCTGACCACAAGAAGCTGCAACGACACATCCTTTGGAGCAACATTGCTCCGGCTGCACAAACGCACCTTGGGATACACAAGCGAATCACCGCGCAGCACTCCGATTCCCGGAGAAAGCACATCGGCCACATACAGGTCTACAGAATCCCGATGTAGGCAGTAACGGACCACCGTCAGGGTGTCATCCAACAGATTCTTCTCCGACACATGTGCCTCAGCATACACCTTTATGAAGTAACGGCCAGTATAATTGGGCACACGGAAACTGTTATTGAACACCACACGGAACGTATCGCCGTTCTGGATAGCCATAAGGAATGTGAATGGAATGGAATCCAGCACACGATGTGAGGAATCGGACACCACCATCCGCATGTTCAGCAATGGCAGTCTGACATTCCCATTGTATGCCGCACAAACGGAAGGCGACACACTACTTCCGCCAAACAGCGTGTCCGTCACAGAAGGGCTTACAACTGAGAGCAGATGCACATCCACCGTGTCGGAAAGCCGCATACAGGTTCTTTTCCGCACTATTGTGTCATTAGCCCTGAACAAATCCACCCTTACGGCATCAGTGAAGACTTTCAGGTAAAAATCCCCTGCGGTTTCGGGGATACGGAAACTGCCGGGGAACATATAATCAACAGTGTCCCCATGTCCGAAACCGGAAATGATCCCCTCCAATGTATCCTTTACCACACGCTTGCCATCCATGACCAGCGCATGCAGGGGCAATGCACGAAGATCCCTGTTGCCCGTATTGGACACACGCACTTTCAATCCGCAAGCGAAGCCGGCGTCCAATGTGTCCGATGCGACCGGATAAAGGATGTCCATCACCGCCACATCCACCGTGTCAAGATGCAGGCAGAAAGCCATGCGGACCAACGTGTCATTTGACAAATCAACATCCTGCGGATGCGCAGCAAGACAAACCTTGAAATAATACCTGCCGTTATAGAGCGGCACACGGTAACTGGCCGTAAAATGGCATTCCGCGCTCTCCTCCGGCAAAAGGGATGAAACTCCTGCCGACATGCTGTCAAGCACACGCCCGGATGAATCCAGCACCATGCCCTTCAAGCGGATGCCGCCCACCGGTATATTGCTATGGTTATACACCCGCACAACCGGAGTCACCTGCATGTTGCCCGGAAGCCCGTCCACAGTCGGGCTTACCACCGATACCAACCGTACATCGACCGTATCGCGGTGCCGAAGCCGGAAATATTTCAGCAGCGTGTTATTGGACGACACAGTATCATCGTCAAAAACTGAAACCACCAATTCAGCCTTCAGCGCATATATTCCCGTATAGTTCGGAAGCTTCACGAATGACGTGAAACGGAATTCCACTGTATCATCTGCAGGAATCTGCGGCACCTGCTCCTTCAGCGAATCCAGCGGGCGCAACAGACTGTCGAACAGAACCACCTTCAACTGCGCCCCATACACACCAACATGCCCACGATTCGCCAACATTACACCAGGATGCAGCAATGTGCTTCCGAGCAGCGTATCCCTTTTAGGAAACGAATAGCCGACAATTCCGGCATCGGTGAGGTAACGGTCCACCCGCAGGCGTATGGAGGTGGTGTCGGAACAGCCGTTTGCAGCATTAACCGTCAGCTTGATCTCATACAATCCGGTATCTTTGAACAAATATTCGAAGATTGAATCATTGCCCACAAATTCCGTCCTTCCCCCAGGCTTGCCTATCTGCCATGTCTGACCGGAAAAAACCGAACCGGTTATCTGCGAACTGTTACGCAAACTGATCCAATGGCTCAAGCTGTCCCGCCGGACCAAAAAGGATGGGGTGATCCAGGTTTTACTGATTTGCAGCGAAATGGTGTCATTTCCCATTCCATTGTCCACCACACAGCGGTAAACGGTGCCGATTGCAGGATTGGCGACCTTCATGACCCTGACCGAATCAACCACCTTTCCGGAAGTGTCTGTCCAACTGTAGCTTCTGCATCCCGTAGGCGCAGACAACTCCGCTATGGAAGAATTGTTGCAATATCGGACATTCCCCTTCGGGCTGCCGCACTCGCAAACCGCATAACCGTAACCGTAATGTCCGCTTTTCCCGCAATCCATGGCATAAATCACCAGTTCAACAGTCTGCCCCATCCAAGCGGAAAGGTTCACACCGAGATCCTCCCATTCTGTCCAATAAACCTTACCGCACTTTATCATCCTGGCAGTATCCTTAATCGAAAACTCCAGATTACCCACAGGAAGAGGTTTGCCAGCAGTATCCTGAAAACGGATGCCGAAACGGGACTCCATTTCATCAACATGATTTGCTAATTCAAGCACAGCGGCATAATGCACCGTCACCCAATAGTTGGAGGAATCCACCATAATGGCGTATCGGATGGCGTCCGCACACGAACCGGTACCAGGATTTCCGATGCGTGCGCAACAAGTGAAACCGTCGGGTACCAACGGCAAGGAAAGAGAAGGTGACATACCATTATTACATGTACGTGGATCATCAGCAAAAATATCCGACATTATTGTGTGTCTCCCATCAATAGCGGGTGTCACATATTTCCACTGCAGACTGTCATAACATGTTTGCCCCGTAGCCCAGCTGTCAGAAATATAGCATTTCCAGTTTGTGAAATCCCTATAGCTGAAATCCAGGTTCGGGCACTGCGCGTGCAGCAGCGGAAAAGCTGCAAAAAGCAATATCGGTAACAACAGTTTTCTCATATTCTATGTACCTTAAAAAATTTTGCAAAAATACAACATTATCAAATACAAATTATATCCAAAAACCTCCAAAATATATCCATTTTCATCTATTTTGACACGATAAAACGGCAATTTTGGCAAGAACGTAAAGACAGGTGCATTTTATGCCCCCTCACTATATATAATACGCTTGGGGAACCCAATTTCTCACACTAAAATGAAAAAAAAATTCATTATTTTTATAATATATTAAAATACAAATGGTTGTAAAAATAGAAAACAATCGTTTTTGTTCTAATAGTCATTTTGCAGGCTGCGACATGTCAAAAAGCTAATTAGGACAAGCTTTTTCCACCCGTGCGGCGGAATCACAACCGTTTCAGCCAAAGGTTCAAGAAACGGTCATACACCATATACCCATCCTTTTGTTTGTATATCAGCTCCTTCTCCTCCAACACCTTCAGTGCGGCAAGAATGCTGCTGTTGGAAGGAAGCCGGTATTTGCCCACAAACTTTTTCCCCATCGGCTGTACCACCCGCTCCTCTTTGGCAATGGCACGCAGCAGGGAGAACTGGTTCCCTGTCAGGAACTGCATCAGGCTTTCATAATATGCCGATTTGCTTCCCACCACAGCAGAAAGGGTTGTCCCCAACTGTTCCGATTTGCTAACACTACGGAAATGTTCGTACAAGCGGTTCAACAAGGTTTGTATATACCAGGTGTAGCCGTCAAATGCGGCATACAAATCATGGAACAGCTGCCGGTCAAAACCACCTTGCCGTTTTTCAAAAAAAATGTTGGCGAACTGGTAATAGGCTTCCTCATCCAAAGGGGAGAGATGCATCAGCTCCGTACTCTGGTAAAAGGGGCGTTGGGGAGAGACAAACATTTCCGTCATAAGATGCTGCCGGCTGCCCGAAAAAATAAAATGCACATTCTGTGAAAATTGCATAAATGAACGCAGAAGTGCTTCCGTTCCCGGTTCGGGATAGGAGGCTACCTGCTGGAACTCATCAATAGCCACATACACTTCCCGCTGCAATTTGTTCAGAAAACCAAAGATGCTCCTCAGGTTCGCCTCAGAGGGAGTGGCGTCCACGTTGAGGGAAACCACAGGCGTGCCGGTCATTGGATCCATGCCAAGGACAGGCCGTAACGCCGCCAACAATTCCATGGCCTTCTTTTTCAACAGCATCCCTTTGGTGAAAGCTTCGGTTGCAATGGCCTCGCCCAGCATCCGCACAAACTCCGATTGGTTTTTGGTGGGGAAAATGTCGAGATACACACAAACAACATCCCTGTTGGTGGAGCGGATATGGTGGAAAGTATGCCAGATTAACCCAGTTTTTCCCATTCTACGGGGTGAAACCAGCGTGATATTGCGCCCGTTTTTGAGTGTTGAACACAGTTCTTCCGTCTCTTTTTCCCGGTCACAAAAATACAACGGCCCTTCATAACCATTGCATATAAAAGGATTTACAATATTTCTTCTCATGGCATTACCCATTGTTCCAACCAATTTTTAATTCGTAAAAGTTGAATCGCTTTTTATGAACTGCAAAAATAGTTTTTTTTCTGATACCGCCCGCGCGGCGCAACGAAAAAAAGTGAAGATTTTTTTTGTGGCAGCGCTGCACATTTGGCAAACGGCCAATATCGCATCCGCGAATACCGTTGTTGTTACCGTTTTTGATGTAGAGACGCAATGAATTGCGTCTCTACGGGAAATGCGATGTGGGATTTTTTTCACCCGTGCGGCGGATGGCGTATCGGAAAATAAAAAAAAGAGGGTGCTTCATGCACCCTCTTCGCATTCTGCGGAAAACGGAACAACTATTCAGCCTTCTCTTCGGCAGGAGCCTCTGTAGCCTCGGCCACAGGAGCCTCGACAGTCTGCTCTTCAGCCACCGGCTGGGCCTCAACTGCGGGAGCGGAAACCTGCTCGGCTTTCTTGCGGCCGCCACGACGGGTCGCCTTGGCCTTGCTCTTCTGGCTGCCCTTGTTCTGTGTGTAGCTTTCGTTGAAGTCCACCAGCTCCATCATGCACATTTCAGCACCGTCACCCACGCGGAATCCTGTTTTCAGGATGCGGGTGTAACCGCCCGGACGGTCGGCAATTTTAGTGGAGATGTTGCGGAACAGCTCGGTGACCGCCTCTTTGCTCTGCAGGTAGCTGAACACCACACGACGCGAATGGGTGGAGTCATCCTTCCCTTTCGTCAGCAGGGGTTCAACATACTTGCGCAACGCTTTGGCCTTGGCCAGCGTGGTGTTGATTCTTTTGTTCAATATTAAAGAGGTGGCCATGTTGGACAGCATCGCCTGGCGATGCGCATACGTCCTACCCAGATGATTTACTTTTTTACCGTGTCTCATGTCTTAATTTTCTTTTTCTAAATCCAACCTATATTTTGAAATATCCATACCGAAATCCAATCCTTTGGACTTCACCAATTCCTCCAGCTCATTCAACGACTTCTTACCGAAATTGCGGAACTTCAGCAAAGCGCTGCGCTGAATGGTGACCAAATCACCGAGCGTCTCCAGGTCTGCAGACTTCAGACAGTTCAGAGCCCGGACCGAAAGATCCAGGTCAACCAGCTTGGTCTTCAGCACCTGACGGATGCGCAGTGCGCTCTCGTCAAACTCGTCGCTGAGCACAATCTCATCCCCGTTCATGGTGATGCGATCCTCCGAGAAGAGAATGAAATGCTGGATCAGAACCTTGGCCGCCTTTTTCAATGCATCCTTCGGGAGGATGGAGGCATCCGTGGTGATTTCGAATATCAGCTTCTCAAAGTCTGTCTTCTGCTCCACACGATAGTTTTCCACGCGGTACATGACGTTCTTGATGGGAGTATGGATGGAATCGATGGCAATAACACCGGGCTCGTTGTGCAGTTGGCGGTTATCCTCCACACTGACATAGCCGCGACCCTTATTGATGGTGATTTCCATATCCAACTTCACATTGGGTTCCATGGTGCAGATGTGCAAATCCTCATTAAGCACTTGGAAGTTGCTCAAGAACTTGTTGATATCGCCAGCCTTGAACTCATCTTTTCCGGTAATGACAAACCGGACTGTTTCTTCTGTCTGGTCCTCAATTTTCCCCTTCAAGCGTATCTGTTTGATGTTCAAAATCATATCTGTAACATCTTCCATAACGCCCGGAATGGAGGAAAATTCATGGGGCACACCGTCTATCTTGATGGAGGTGATTGCAAAACCCTCCAAAGAAGAAAGCAATACCCTTCTCAAAGCGTTTCCGATGGTTGTGCCGTAACCCGGTTCCAATGGACGGAATTCAAACACGCCAAACGAATCGGAAGACTCAAGCACCAGCACTTTCTCCGGTTTCTGAAAAGGTATTATTACCATATTATTGTGTTTTAATGATTTACTTTACATTGACGATTATTTGGAATAGAGGTCAACGATCATCTGTTCGTTGATGTTTTCAGGAATCGCATCCCTTTCCGGCACCAACATAATCTTTCCGGCCATCATGCTCTCGTCCCATTCCAACCAAGGGAACTGGCTTGAATTGTGGTGGCTCAGCGAATCAGTAATGACCTCCAGGGATTTGGAACGTTCACGGACACCAACAACATCTCCAACCTTCAGGATGGCCGAAGGGATGTTCATCACCTTGCCGTTAACCTGAATGTGCTTGTGTGAGACCAACTGGCGTGCAGCGGCACGGGTCGGGGCGATGCCAAGACGGTAGACCAGGTTGTCAAGCCGGAACTCAATCATTTGCAGAAGAATTTCACCGGTAATACCCTTTTTGGCAGAAGCCTTGTGGAACAGGCCGCGGAACTGGCGCTCCAAGATGCCATAGGTATATTTGGCTTTCTGCTTCTCCTGCAGCTGGAGGCTGTATTCTGAAACCTTGCCGTTACCCCTCTTCTTGTTCACACCATGCTGCCCCGGAGGATAGTTCTTCTTTTCCAAATATTTGTCAGGACCATAGATGGGTTCCTTGAACTTTCTTGCGATTTTGGATTTCGGACCAATATATCTTGCCATATCTAATTTCTCTTTAAATTACGTTAAACATCTGATTCCAATAATTATACGCGACGTCTTTTGGGAGGTCTGCAACCGTTGTGCGGCAGCGGGGTGACATCGATAATCTCAGTCACGTCAATGCCGGCGGCAGCCACAGTACGGACAGCGGATTCACGCCCGCCTCCGGGACCTTTCACATAGCATTTCACTTTGCGCAGGCCGAGGTCATAAGCGACCTTGGCGGCGTCCTGTGCAGCCATCTGTGCGGCATACGGAGTGTTCTTTTTGGAACCCCTGAACCCCATCTTACCGGCGGATGACCAGGAGATGGTTTGGCCGGAATTGTTGGTAATGGTCACAATCACATTGTTAAATGACGCATGGACAAACACTTTGCCCAACGCATCCACCTTTACGACTCTTTTTTTCGTTACTTTCGTTGTCTTTGCCATATGCTATCTATTTAAGGTGTTCCAGTTACTTCGTAGCCTTCTTCTTATTGGCCACAACTTTCTTCTTGCCCTTACGTGTCCGGGCGTTGTTCTTCGTCGATTGTCCTCTCACAGGCAAACCAAGACGATGACGGATGCCACGATAACAGCCGATGTCCATCAGACGCTTGATGTTCATCTGGACCTCGGAACGGAGCGCACCCTCAATCTTCATCTCACCGATGATACCACGGATGGCGGCCAGTTCCTCATCGTTCCATTCCTGTACCTTTTTGTCATACGAAATATTGGCCTTCTTTAAAATGTTTTGTGCCGTAGTCCTGCCAATACCGTAAATGTACGTCAAACCGATTTCTCCTCTTTTGTTTTTCGGTAAATCAATACCCGCAATTCTTGCCATATGATTCTATGCGTTTTTTGTTAATGTTTATCCTTGTCTCTGTTTGAATTTCGGATTCTTCTTGTTGATCACATACACCACACCCTTGCGGCGCACGACCTTGCAGTCGTCAGTTCTTTTCTTTACAGATGTTCTTACTTTCATAACGTTTGTGTATAATCCTTTAATTTTTGTATCTGAATATTATTCTCGCTTTGCTCAAATCGTAAATGGACATCTCCATCTTCACCTTGTCACCGGGGAGTATCTTGATGTAGTGCATCCGCATTTTCCCCGAAATGTGCGCGGTGACGATGTGCCCGTTTTCCAACTCAACACGAAACATCGCGTTTCCCAACGATTCCTTGACGATGCCGTCCTGTTCTATCGAAGACTGTTTTGCCATTTATGCCTCTTTTTTTTCTAAAACTTCCTCAATGTAGCGGTAGGTGGAAAGCAGCTCCGACCCTTGCTCGCGGATGGCCACCATGTGCTCGTAATGTGCGGAGGGGTAACCGTCCGCCGTGCGTGTCGTCCAACCGTCCTTGTCCACACGGATCTCCTTAACCCCCAAGTTGATCATCGGCTCAATGCAGATCACCATCCCCTTTTTCAACCGGGGGCCTGAACCTTTGGTCCCGTAATTGGGGACATCCGGCTTTTCATGCATGTGGCGTCCGCAACCGTGTCCCACCATCTCGCGCACAACGGAATAGCCGAACGATTCGACATAGGACTGAACCGCATGGCCGATATCACCGACGCGCTTTCCTGCGACAGCCTGCTCTATGCCCTTGTACAAGGATTCCTTCGTACGCTGGCATAACAGGTGGATCTCCTCCGAGACATGCCCGACCTCAAAGGTGTAGCAGTAATCCCCGTGAAAACCGTTCTTGTAGGCTCCGCAATCGACCGAAATGATGTCACCATCCTGCAGCTCCTTGTTGGAAGGGATGCCGTGAACAACCACATCGTTGACAGAAAGACAGAGCGAAGCGGGGAAACCGTCATACCCTTTGAAGGATGGAACCGCACCGTGGTCCCGGATAAAGGTTTCCGCCACTTTATCCAAAGTCTTCAAGGAAACACCCGGACGAATCAGTTTCGCAACCTCCGCCAGAGTCCTGCCGACAATATCCGCGCTCTCGCGCATTGTCTCAATTTCCCTATCAGTCTTCAAATGTATCATCTGTCTACCTGTCAGATTTGGACGTTACATGGTTGGCAGCGGAGTGCGCCCCTTGATGTGCCCGAACTTGGTCAGACCGTCGTAATGACGCATCAGCAGATGGCTTTCAATCTGCTGCAGGGTGTCCAGAATCACACCGACCATAATCAGCAGTGAAGTGCCGCCAAAGAATTGGGCGAACTGCTGGTTAATGCCGAACAGCCTTGCAAAGGCAGGCATAATGGCCACGAAAGCAAGGAAGATGGAACCCGGCAACGTCACCTTCGATATCACATTGTCAATGAACTCCACCGTCTTCTTACCCGGCTTCACACCCGGAATGAATCCGCCGTTCTTCTTCATGTCGTCAGCAATCTGCTGCGGATTGAAGGTGATGGCCGTGTAGAAATAGGTGAACAGAATAATCAGAATAGCATACACCACATTGTACCAGAAACCGTTGTTGTTGGTCAGCGCGGATGCAATCGCGCCCATGGACTCGGTGTTGTTTGCGAATCCCATGATGGTCAGCGGGAGGAACATTATGGCCTGTGCAAAAATGATAGGCATCACACCGGCGGCATTCACCTTAATGGGAAGGTACTGCCTCTGTCCGCCGTACTGACGGTTGCCGATTATGCGCTTGGCATACTGTACGGGAACCTTGCGCGTGCCCTGCACCAGCAGGATGCATACCAGAATCACCGCAATGAGCACAATGATTTCAATCAGGAAAGTCACCAGACCGCCGTTACCGCTTTCAGCCACTTTGGAGGCGAACTCCGCAGACAAGGCGAAAGGCAGACGGGCGATGATGCCGATCATGATAAGCAGGGAGATACCGTTACCGATACCTTTGTCCGTAATGCGCTCACCCAGCCACATGATAAACAGCGTGCTGCTCACCAATACAATCACGGAAACCAACATAAATGATGGGGGCAGAGAACCGCCCACCACAGGATCCCCATGGATGGTGTGGAAAACTCCGGAATTGGTGCCCACCTGGTTGACCAGATTGGTGATGTAGGCGGGAGCCTGGATCAGCGTCACAAAAATGGTGAGGAAACGGGTAATCTGGTTGATTTTCTTCCGTCCGCTCTCACCCTCCTTCTGCAGGCGCTGGAAATAAGGCACAACCAGCATCAGCAGCTGCACCACGATGGATGCGGAGATGTACGGCATGATACCCAATGCAAAAATGGAGGCATTGGAGAAGGCTCCACCTGAAAACATGTCCAGCAGGCCGAGCAGTCCCTCACGCGAATTGGCGGTGAACTGCGTCATGGAGAGGGCATGCACATCAATACCCGGAAGTGCGATGTAGGACCCGACACGGAAAATCAGGATGATTCCCAACGTGTACAGAATCTTCTGCCGTAATTCCTCGATGTGATAAATGTTCTTTAATGTGGTGATAAATTTTTTCATCTTACAGTTTTATTGCGTTTCCACCCTGTGCTTCAATAGCCTCAACAGCCTTTTTGGAGAATGCGTGAGCCTTGACCTCCATCTTGACGGTCAGCTGGCCGTTACCGAGCACCTTGACCAAATCCCTCTTGGAAGCCAGACCGTGCTGCACCAAGGTCTCCAAATCGACAGTCTCCACACCCTTCTTGTCATGGAGATACTGCAGCATGGACAAATTGATGGGGGTGTACTCCACACGGTTTATGTTTTTGAATCCCGTCTTGGGCACCCTTCTGTACAAAGGCATCTGACCGCCTTCAAAACCGGCCTTGCGGGAATATCCGGAACGGGATTGTGCTCCCTTATGACCTTTTGTGGAGGTGCCGCCCTTGCCGGAGCCCTGACCTCTACCTATTCTCTTGGAATGCTTCGTTGCACCCTTTGCAGGTTTTAAATCATGTAAGTTCATATCTCTTCTCGTCTCTTTCTGATTAAAACTAAATTTCCTCGACAGTCACCAGGTGCCTGACAACATTGATCATGCCCAGGATCTGAGGGGTGGCCTCAACTTCAACCGAGTGGTGCATCTTTTTGATGCCCAGGGCGGCCATTGTCAGTTTCTGCACTTTTGGTCTGCTAATAATACTGCGAACCTGTGTCACTCTTAACTTCTTCATGGTACGTTGATGTTAACCGTTAAACACTGTGGACAATTCCACACCGCGCAACTGGGCGACAGTGTAGGGATCCTTTAATTTGACCAAAGCGTCCATAGTGGCCTTGACCACACTGTGGGGGTTGGACGAACCTTTGGATTTGGCCAGCACGTTTTTCACGCCCACGCTCTCAAGCACGGCACGCATGGCACCGCCGGCGATGACACCGGTACCGGGAGTTGCCGGACGGATGTATGCCAGAGCACCGCTGTACTTACCCTCCTGGGCATGGGGAATGGTTCCGTTGATGACCGGAATCTTTACCAGATGCTTCTTGGCATCCTCGACACCCTTCTGCACGGCGATGTTGACCTCCTTGGCCTTGCCCAAGCCGTATCCCACGATGCCGTCCTCATTGCCGATCACCACGATGGCCGAGAAACTGAAGGTACGACCGCCCTTGGTGACCTTGGTGACTCTCTGAACGCTGACCAAACGCTCCTTAAATTCTATTTCACTAGTCTTTACTCTCTTGATTGTCGACATTACTCTCTTTGTTTAGAAAATTAAACCTTCCTCTCTCGCGGCATCGGCCAACGACTTTACTCTACCATGGTACAGATAACCGTTACGGTCAAAAACCACCATTGAAATGCCCGCGTCCTTTGCTTTGGAGGCCAAGCATTTGCCGACAGCCTTCGCCTGCTCGGTCTTGTTGGTCCTTTCAGTGCCCTTCAAGTCCGCCAAAGAAGAGGCGGCCACAAGCGTCACACCCTTGACATCGTCAATGACCTGAGCATAAATCTCACGATTGCTCCTGAAAACAGACAATCTGGGACGTTCGGCCGTACCACGGACCGTCTTTCTGATTCTATTCTTGATTTTGAGCCTTCTTTCGGCCTTGCAATTTTTCGTTCCCATCCTTGTATTTGGATTTTAAGTGTTACGATACTCTTATTTCTTTTCAGCGGATTTACCGGCTTTCTTTCTGACGACCTCGCCTTCAAAACGGATACCCTTGCCCTTGTAAGGCTCCGGCTTGCGGTACGAGCGGATTTTGGCCGCCACCTGACCCAAAAGCTGCCTGTCGCAACTGGTCAGCTTGATGATCGGGTTCTTACCTTTTTCCGTCACGGTCTCAACCTTGATTTCCGACGGGAAATCAAAGATGATGTCGTGGGAATAGCCGAGTGAAAGGTCCAGCTGCTGGCCAGTGGCCTGCGCCTTGTAACCGGTTCCGACCAGTTCCTGCACAATGGTGAACCCTTCGGAAACACCCTTGACCATATTGAAGAGCAGGGCACGGTACAGACCGTGCATTGCATTCTGGCGCTTCTGCTGTCCGTTGCAGACCAGATGCAGCGTACCCTCTTCCATGTTCAGGCTGACGCATGGATCCACATACTGTTTCAATTCCCCTAATTTTCCTTTGACCGTCACCACGTGGGTGTTCTCATCCTGGCTGATGGTGACACCGGAAGGTATCGTGATGGGTAATTTTCCTATTCTTGACATACTTCTTTCCTCCTATTAGCTAACATAACACAAAACTTCTCCGCCGACATGCAGACTTCTGGCCTCCTTGTCGGTAATCAACCCACGGGAGGTGGAGATGATGGCGATGCCCAGTCCGTTAAGCACCCTCGGGAGCTCATCGGCACTGACATACTTCCGCAAACCGGGACGGCTGATGCGTTCCAGATTGGAAATCGCACACTGTTTGGAGACAGGGTGATACTTCAATGCAATCTTGATGATTCCGGGCGTTTTGTCGTCCTCAAACTTGTAATTCAGAATATAACCTTTCTCGAAAAGGATCTGGGTGATGTTCCTTTTCAGTTTGGAAGTGGGGATCTCCACCACCTTATGGTTGGCCATCACGGCGTTTCTGATTCGTGTCAAATAATCTGCGATTGGATCCGTATTCATTTCTTATCCTTATTAAATATTACCAACTTGCTTTTTTTACTCCGGGGATCAAACCTTTCGATGCCATTTCACGGAAATCGATTCTCGAAATTCCAAAAGTCCTCATGTACCCTTTGGGACGTCCGGAGAGCTTGCAGCGGTTGTGCATCCGGATGGGGTTGGAGTTCAACGGCAGTTTCTGCAGGGCTATGATTGCAGCCTCCTTGGCCTCATAGTCCGCATCCTGGCTGTTGATGACTTTCTTTAATTCCTTACGCTTTTCAGCATACTTGGCGACTAATTTTGCTCTTTTGATCTCTTTCGCTTTGAGTGACTCTTTTGCCATAATTATTTTTTCTGATTTTTGAAAGGTAATCCGAACTCTTTAAGCAGGGCCAGGCACTCCTGGTCATTGTGCGCTGTGGTCACAAATGTGATATCCAAACCATTGATTTTATTGATTTTGTCAATATCAATCTCCGGGAAGATAATCTGTTCCTGAATGCCCATGGAATAGTTGCCTCTTCCGTCAAAACCCTTGTCGCTGATGCCGCGGAAATCGCGGATGCGGGGGATGGCGACGGAAATCAGCCTGTCCAAAAACTCATACATACGCTCACCGCGCAATGTCACACGGACACCGACCGGGTTGCCTTTTCTGAGCTTGAAGTTGGAAATGTCCTTGCGTGACGTGGTCGCGACAGCCTTCTGACCGGCAATCATGGTCATTTCGCTGATGCCGATGTCTATGAGCTTGCGGTCAGCAGTGGCGGCTCCGATACCCTGGTTCAGACATATTTTCGTGATTTTCGGAACACGCATCAATGACTTAATTCCGAATTGCTTCTTCAATTCGGGGACAATCTCGTTGTCGTATTTTTCTTTTAATCTAGGAACGTATGCCATTATCTGATCTCCTCCCCTGTCTTTTTTGAATACCTGACTAACTTGTTGTTTTCACCCAGATGCCGGCCAATGCGTGATGCAACGCCCTTGGAGTCCAGAAGCATCAGGTTTGAAATGTGGATAGAAGCCTCCTTCTTCACCAGGCCGCCCTGCGGATTTTTCGCACTGGGCTTGGTGTGCTTGGTAACCATGTTGATCCCTTCAACAAAGGCCCTGTACTTTTTCACTTCTACCTTAAGGACCTTCCCGGTCCGTCCCTTGTCATCTCCCGACAAGACTTTCACCATGTCGCCTTTTTTGATATGTAGTTTCATGCTCACTTAAATTTCTATTGTTTTACAATACTTCGGGAGCCAGGGATACAATCTTCATGAACTGTTTCTCCCTCAACTCACGGGCAACCGGCCCGAAAATACGGGTACCGCGCAATTCGTCGGCAGCGGTAAGCAGCACCACCGCATTGTCATCGAAACGGATGTAGGATCCGTCATTGCGGCGGATTTCCTTCTTCGTGCGGACGACAACCGCCTTGGAGACCGTTCCCTTTTTCACGTTACCGGAAGGGATGGCATCCTTGATGGTGACGATAATTTTGTCCCCGATACGGGCATAACGTCTCTTGGTACCGCCCAAAACGCGGATACACAAAACCTCTTTCGCTCCGCTGTTGTCAGCTACGGATAATCTTGATTCCTGTTGTATCATGTTACTTGGCCCTTTCTATAATTTGAACTAAACGCCAGCGTTTGTTTTTGCTTAACGGTCTGGTTTCCATAATTCTTACAGTATCACCCACATGGCTCTCCTCATTTTCGTCATGGGCCATGAAACGGGTGGACTTCCTCAAGAATTTTCCGTACTTCGGATGCTTGACTCTCCGTTCAACCTCGACGACAATCGATTTTGTCATCTTATCGCTGACAACGACGCCTTCTCTGACTTTTCTAAAATTTCTTTCCATCTGCTGCCTATTTTTTGGATTTCAATTCAGCAAGCTCACGTTTACGGATTTCCGTTTTCAACCTTGCTATCGTTTTTCTGTACTCTTTGATCAGGTTCGGATTTTCAATGGAAGAAACCGCATGGTGCAATTTCAGCTTTGCCAACTGGCTAGTCTCGGCATCCAACCTCTCATACAATTCCTTGACGGAATATTCCGCGATCACTACTTGTTTCATCGTTCTGTTACCTTATACTGTTTCTTCTGAATAATCTCTTCTGACAATAAATTTTGTGGCAATGGGCAACTTCTGGGCGCCAAGACGCATGGCCTCCCTGGCCACATTGATGCTGACACCCTCCGCCTCGAACAGAATCCGGCCCGGAGTGACACAGGAGACAAAGAACTCAGGACTTCCCTTACCTTTACCCATACGCACATCCAAAGGCTTGCGGGTGATGGGCTTGTCCGGGAAAATGCGGATCCACAACTGGCCTTCACGTTTCATATAACGGGTTATTGCCTGACGGGCCGCCTCAATCTGCCTTCCGGTAATCCAACTGGTTTCAAGTGCTTTTAAGGCGAATGATCCGAATGCTATCTCAGCACCGCGATGGGAAATCCCCTTCATTCTGCCTTTCTGGACTCTTCTGAATTTCGTCTTTTTTGGTTGTAACATTTCAACTTTCTTTTATAATGTCAAACACTCTCTTACTTAATTATTCCTGTCCCTTCTCGGACGGCCTTCGCCACGACCTCTGCGCGGAGCCGGGGTCTTGCCCTCTCTCACCGCACCGGCAGCATTCTGGAAAAGGTCACGCTTGCCATAGACCACACCACGGCAAATCCAAACCTTAACACCCAGACATCCGTAGGTGGTATGGGCCTCAGCCTGGCTGTAATCGATGTCGGCACGAAGGGTGTGCAACGGAGTGCGGCCCTCCTTGAAATGCTCCGTACGGGCAATTTCAGCACCGGCGATACGTCCGGCCAGGGTGACCTTAATACCCTCGGCACCGGCACGCATGGTGTTGGCGATAGCCTGCTTGATGGCTCTCCTGTAGAACATACGTCCTTCGATCTGACGGGCGATTGACTGGGCAACCAGAACAGCATCCATTTCCGGACGTTTGATCTCCAAAATGTTGATCTGAACCTCCTTGTTGGTGATCTTCTTCAGCTCCTCCTTCAGTTTGTCAACCTCATTGCCACCCTTACCGATAATCAGACCCGGACGGGCTGTATTGATGGTGATGGTGACCAGTTTCAGCGTGCGCTCGATGTAAATCTTGGAGACACTTGCTTTGGCCAGACGGGCGTTAACATAGTTACGGATTTTAACATCCTCGACCAACTTGTTCTCAAACTTCTTACCACCATACCAGTTGGACTCCCAACCTCTGATGATACCTAAACGCATTCCAATCGGATTAACTTTCTGTCCCATTTATTCCTCTGCTGTTTGATTGTTTTCAACTCTACTGTCTATAATAACGGTGATGTGGTTCGAACGTTTCCGGATCCGGTAGCCACGACCCTGGGGGGCTGTGCGGAGACGTTTCAGCATCCGGCCGCCATCAACATAAATCTCCTTAATGTAGAGGTGGCTGTCCTCGATGCGTGCACCCTCGTTCTTGCCCTGCCAGTTGGCGATGGCGGAAAGAACAAGTTTGCGGATTTTCTCTGAAGACTCCTTTTTGCTATACTTTAAAACGTTCAACGCATATTCAACGTCTTTTCCCCTCACCAAATCTGCCATCAACCGGGTTTTACGTGGCGAGGTGTTGTTATTGTTGAGCCGTGCGATGCACAACTGCTTGTTTTTTTCCTTTCTGGCTTCTGCTGCCAATTTCTTTCTAGCACCCATTGTGTCCTAAAATTTATTTTTTACCTTTGTCCTTACTTCCGGCATGGCCTCTGAATATACGCGTGGGTGCAAATTCACCCAACTTGTGGCCAACCATATTCTCCGTCACATAAACAGGGATGAACTTGTTGCCATTGTGTACGGCAATTGTCTGTCCCACAAAGTCGGGAGAAATCATGGAGGCTCTTGACCATGTCTTGATAGCTACTTTCTTGTTCGAGGCCTGCGCTTCGATCACTCGTTTTTCGAGTTTGTATTGGATAAACGGACCTTTTTTTAATGATCTTGCCATTGTTCTCTAACTTTAATTATTTCTTTCTTCTTTCAATAATGAGCTTGTTGGAAGCCTTCTTCGGCTTTCTGGTCTTGTATCCCTTTGCGATCAAGCCCTTGCGGGAACGGGGATGACCACCGGAGGCACGGCCTTCACCACCACCCATCGGATGGTCGACCGGGTTCATCACAACGCCACGCACCCTCGGACGGCGACCCATCCAGCGGGAACGTCCGGCCTTACCGGAAACCTGGAGGTTATGCTCAATGTTGGAGACCATTCCGATAGTAGCCCTGCAGGTGCACAAGATCTTGCGGGTTTCACCGGAAGGCAGTTTGATGATCACATACTTGTCCTCCCTGGACATCAGCTGCGCGTATGAACCGGCACTGCGGGCAATCTTCGCACCGCCTCCCGGCTGCATCTCAATGTTGTGAACAATGGTACCCAGCGGAATTTCGGAAAAATAGAGGGTATTTCCCAGTTCGGGGGCGACACCTTTGCCGGAGAGAAGGCTCATACCGACCTTCAGACCGTGCGGAGCCACGATGTAGCGTTTCTCACCATCGGCATAGCACAGCAGGGCGATACGCGCGGAGCGGTGCGGGTCGTACTCGATAGTCTTGACAGTGGCGGGAATGCCATCCTTATCCCTCTTGAAATCGACAATACGTATCAGTTTGCGGTGACCGCCGCCGATATAGCGCATGGTCATACGGCCCTGATTGTTGCGACCGCCGGATTTCTTCTTGGATAACAATAAACTCTTTTCGGGGGTTGTGCTGGTTATCTCAGCAAAGTCACTAATTAACTTGAATCTTTGTCCCGGAGTTACCGGTTTGAACTTTTTTAATCCCATCTTTCTAAACTTCTAATCTGTTACTTTCTACTAAATGCCGCTGAAAATGTCAATGGTGGCATCTCCCTTTAATTGTACATAGGCTTTCTTGAAGGTGCTTTTGCTCCCCTTGATGAGACCGGCCTTGGTGTAACGCGTGGTGCTTTTACCCCTTTGGATAAGAGTGTTCACGCTCTCGACCTTCACATCGTACAGTTTTTCAATCGCATCCTTAATCTGCTGCTTGTCAGCGCGACGGTCCACAATAAAACCATAGCGGTTGGTTTTCTCGCTGATGGCTGTCATCTTTTCCGTAACAAGCGGTTTAATAATTATATTCATTGTACTGCCCTCTTTTTACTCGTTAACACTAAACAATTCATCGAATTTGGAAGCCGCAGGCTCTGAAATCAGCAGATGTTGTGCGTTTAAAATATCATAAGTATTTAAATCACAAACTCTTGCAACTTTCGCTTTCGGAATATTTCTGGAAGACAAAAGTACATTATTATCCAATTCATTCAGTACCAATAACGTTTTTTTATCAAATAAATTTACGTTTTTGAGAATCTGAATGTATTGCTTTGTCTTAGGAGCCTCGAAATCAAACTTTTCGATAACGGTAATAGATTGCTCGGCAGCCTTTGCGGAGAGCGCGGACATGCGGGCAAGCCGTTTCATCTTTTTGTTAAGTTTGAAATGGTAGTCCCTGGGATGAGGTCCGAACACGCGGGCGCCACCGGGGAACAGCGGGCTCTTGATGCTGCCGATACGGGCACCACCGCCACCCTTCTGCTTGTGAAGCTTGCGGGTGCTTCCGGACAACATGGACTTCTCTTTGGAGTCGTGCGTTCCCTGACGCTGGTTGGCCAGGTATTGCTTCACATCCAACCACACAACATGACTGTTCGGTTCGATACCGAAAATCTTGTCATTCAATTTGACCGTGCGACCGGTCTCTTTTCCTTCAATATTTAAAACACTTAGCTCCATCTCTCCAATTTTAAATAGGTTCCGTTACAACCGGGGACTGATCCCTTCACAATTAACAAATTCTTTTCGGGAATGATCTTGATGATCTGCAGATTCTGGATCTTCACCTTCTGTCCGCCCGTACGGCCTGCCATACGCATGCCAGGCAGAACACGCGAAGGATAGGAGGAGGCTCCCATGGAACCCGGAGCTCTCAGACGGTTGTGCTGGCCGTGAGTGCTATCACCAACGCCACCGAATCCGTGTCTCTTGACGACACCCTGAAATCCCTTACCCTTGCTTACGCCGGATACATCAACAAACTCCCCTTCCTCAAATACGCTCACCGTAAGCACTTCACCGAAGGACTTGCGTGAACCCTGCTCAAAACGGGTGAACTCGCGGACAACACGTTTAGGCGTCGTGTTCGCCTTTGCGAAGTGTCCCTGCAATGCTTTTGTCGTGTTCTTTTCCTTTTTCTCGTCAAAAGCCAGCTGGATGGCATCATAACCATCCTTGTCAACTGATTTTACTTGCGTGACAACACAAGGACCAGCCTCTATCACCGTGCATGGTAGGTTTTTCCCAGAGGCATCAAAGATACTGGTCATTCCGATTTTCTTACCAATTAAACCAGACATTCTAACTAATTTTTTAAACCTTTTTTAACTAATTTTACCTTTTCCGTCGCGGATAGGTCAGACTTTGATTTCAACTTCAACACCGCTTGGCAGCTCAAGCTTCATCAGTGCATCGATAGTTTTGGCGGTGGTGCCGTAAATGTCCAGCAGACGCTTGTATGAAGACAACTCGAACTGCTCCCTTGATTTCTTGTTGACGAAGGTGGAACGGTTCACAGTGAAAATCTTCTTGTGCGTCGGCAGCGGAATAGGTCCGACAACAACAACCTTGTCATCCTTTACCGCGTTGACAGTCTTCACAATCTTTTCAGCCGATTTGTCTACCAGGCTGTGATCGTAAGATTTCAATTTGATTCTGATTCTTTGACTCACGTTTAATGTTTTTTATGTTTAAAATTTAAATTTTCTGTTATTTACAAGCTCATCTATTTTTGCTGACGGCAGCTGTTCGTAATGGTCAAACTCCATTGAGACAGTTCCCCTGCCGGAGGTCAGTGTGCGCAGCGAGGTTATATATCCGAACATTTCGGCCAACGGTGCGAAGGCATGGATAATCTGGCCTCCCTGGGCGACATCCACTCCCTGAATAAGGGCACGGCGGCGGTTCAGATCACCGGAGACACTGCCCAGATAATCGTCCGGAGTATAGACCTCAACCCGCATGACAGGCTCCAACAGCGTGGGCGCAGCCTTCAGTGCGGCGGCGCGGAACCCTTTGGAAGCACATATCTCAAAAGCGTTGGCGTCGGAATCGACCGGATGGAAGGAGCCGTCTATCAGACGCACTTTTGCACTGATTACCGAATTGCCCATCAACGGACCGGTGGTCATGGCCTTGGCAAAGCCCTTTTCAA
Source organism: uncultured Bacteroidota bacterium (assembly GCA_902774175.1). GTDB lineage: Bacteria > Bacteroidota > Bacteroidia > Bacteroidales > WCHB1-69 > UBA1195. Next base: position 7,761 of record CACYHG010000023.1, on the reverse strand, counting down.
CAGCAGGAATAAAAGCGGTGGGTATGTTGCCACCAACCACTTCATTAATAAACTGCAGGCCTTTAACACCCTCGTCCGCAGGAGAAAGTTCAAACTCAATGTCTGCAAACTGGCCTTTGCCGCCAGTCTGTTTCTTATGGATTTCCCGGTGACGTACCGGAACAGTGATAGCCTCACGATAGGAAACCACAGGGCTTCCGGAATTGCATTCGATACCGAACTCACGTTTGAGACGGTCAAGCAGGATTTCCAGGTGCAGCTCACCCATCCCGCTGATAAGGGTCTGGCCAGAATCCTCGTCCACCTTAACCTTGAAGGTGGGATCCTCTTCCGCCAGTTTCAACAGGGCATCGTCCAGCTTGTCGATATCATCCTGCGTTTTGGGCTCGACGGCAATCGAAATGACCGGCTCCGGGAATTCCATTGACTCAAGCACAATCGGGTGTTTTTCGTCACAGATGGTGGTGCCTGTCGGAACCTTCTTCAGACCGACGGCAACCGCAATGTTCCCTGCAGTGATGCTCTCCAGCGGCAGCTGCTTGTTGGCATGCATCTCAAAAATGCGGGAGACGCGCTCCTTTTTGCCCGAATAAGTGTTCAGCACAGTTTCACCCGCTTTCAGTTCACCGGAATAGACCCTGAAAAAGAAGACCTTGCCGACAAACGGATCAGTGGCAATCTTAAAGACAAGGGCGGAGAAAGGCTCATCCAACTTCGGATGACGGACCTCCTCCTTACCTGTTTCCGGTGAGACCCCGACAATGGCAGGCTTGTCCTCAGGACTGGGAAGATAGTAGGCAATGGCATCAAGCAACGGTTGGACACCCTTGTTCTTGAAAGAGGATCCACAAAAGACCGGAGTGATTTTCCGTGAAATTGTGGCCTGACGGACTGCCTGACGAATCTCATCCACCGTGATGGATTCAGGATTCTCCATAAACTTGTCCAGCATGGCTTCGCTCTCCTCGGCAACACCCTCTATCAGTGCCATGCGGTAACGGTCCACCTCATCCTGCATCTCCTCAGGTATCTCAACCTCCTCGTAAACCGCACCCTGTGTGGCGTCATCCCAAACATAAGCCTTGTTCTCCACAAGATCCACAATGCCGACAAAGCACTCTTCCGAACCGATCGGAAGCTGCAGCGGCACCGGCGTAGCACCAAGCTTTTCGCGAATCTGCTCCAATACCGAATGGAAATTTGCACCTGTACGGTCCATCTTGTTCACATAGCAGATGCGGGGCACACCGTACTTGTCGGCCTGCTTCCAAACTGTTTCGGACTGTGGCTGCACTCCGCCGACGGCACAGAACAGTGCCACCGCCCCGTCAAGGATGCGGAGCGAACGCTCCACCTCAACAGTGAAATCCACGTGACCCGGAGTGTCGATGATGTTGATTTTGTACTGCCCGCCCCCACATTTCCAGAAGACAGTCGTGGCCGCCGATGTGATGGTTATGCCACGTTCCTGCTCCTGCTCCATGTAGTCCATTGTGGCGGCTCCGTCATGCACCTCGCCGATCTTGTAGTTCTTTCCGGTATAATACAGCATCCGCTCCGTCGTCGTGGTTTTGCCCGCGTCGATGTGCGCCATAATGCCAATGTTGCGAATGCTGGAAAGCGGATGCATGATCGGGAACGGATTTAGAATCTGAAGTGTGAGAAAGCTTTGTTGGCCTCCGCCATGCGGTGGATATCCTCCTTACGCTTGAAGGCCGCACCCTCGTTCTTGTAAGCTGCCATGATTTCCGCAGCCAGCTTCTGGCTCATGGACTTTTCATGACGCTTGCGGGCGAAGTTGATCATATTCTTCATGCCGACAGACTGTTTCCGTTCCGGACGGATTTCGGAAGGAATCTGGAAGGTGGCACCACCGATACGACGGCTGCGAACCTCGACGGAAGGTGTCACATTTGCCAAAGCCTGTTTCCAGACAGCAATCCCATCCTCACCAGTCTTTTCGGACACCACATTCATCGCATCATAAAAAATCTTGAAGGCTATGTTTTTCTTGCCTTTCAACATGATGTTATTGACGAATTTGGTGATCTGTACATCCTGATACTTGGAATCCGGCAATATAATTCTTTTCTTCGGTTTTGTTTTTCTCATCGCTGTATGCTTAAAAAACTTCTTTATACATTATATTAATTATAATACTATTTTCCCGCCTTCGGTCTCTTGGCACCGTATTTGGAACGGCGCTGTCTGCGGCCATCCACACCGGAGGTGTCAAGCGCACCACGGATGATGTGGTATCTTACACCGGGGAGATCCTTCACCCTGCCGCCACGAATCATCACGATGGAGTGCTCCTGCAGGTTGTGGCCTTCACCAGGAATGTACGCATTGACCTCTTTCTGGTTTGTAAGACGGACCCTTGCAACTTTCCGCATGGCGGAGTTCGGCTTTTTAGGGGTTGTCGTGTAAACCCTTACGCAAACACCTCTGCGCTGCGGACATGCGTCCAGTGCGGGGGATTTGCTCTTGTACGTCATCTGCGTTCTACCTTTTCTTACTAACTGTTGTATTGTAGGCATTTCCTTTTAATTTTACCTTATGTTTTTTATTTAATTCTGTTCCTTGTTATACTTTTTTTGGAGCGCAAATATACAACTTTTCCAGACACAAAAAACACTGATTTTAACTTTTTTACTTAAAAATTTCCAAGCATTCCGACCCCGTTCGGAAAGCCAAAATCACAATCACATATAATTAATATTCAATTAATTATAAAAGTCATTCCAATGGAGACGAATGGGATGGAGACCGTTTTTGCGCCTGTCGGCAACTATTTTTCACCTTTTCGCGGTGAAAAAAAGGCAAAAAAATGGCATCATTTTTGATAAAAAACCGCAAAAATTGAAACAGTTTTAATATTACGCGTGTGTGGCAGAGTGGCCACAGAGACGCTCAAGCATATTCCACAAAAGATGGGTTGGCAATCCCATCACATTGTAGAACGAACCCTCAAGACGGGAAATGCCACGGTAGCCGATCCACTCCTGCACGCCATACGACCCAGCCTTGTCCAACGGATGGTAACGCTCCACATAATAGGAGATATCATCATCTGAGAGCGGTGCGAATGTGACCTCAGCAACATCATGGTCCACAAGTTTTTCAGAGGCTGTACGGATGCAAATTCCGGAATATACGCGGTGAATCCTGCCTGAAAGGAGACGCAGCATCCGGGCGGCCTCTTCCGTATCGTGAGGCTTCCCCAACACACGCCCGTCAGCCACAACAATAGTGTCGCCACCTATGACAAGCAGCTGTTTTTCAGACTCCGGAACAAGACGGTCATAAACCTCATCCGCCTTCTGGGAGGCCAACTGCCTCACAACCTCATCCGGATTCCACTGTGGAAGGATCATCTCCCGCGCATCCGAAGGGCATACGACGAATTCCACACCCATCCCGCGCAAAAGTTCCTGCCTACGTGGCGACTTTGATGCAAGCACCACACTGTATTCCTTTAACTTATCCAATAACATACCATAGAGTTGTTTCAAACTGCAAAAGTAATCATAAAAAATGCTACTTTTGCACCTATGCAGAATTACTCATCCAAACTTTTGGAAAACGCTGTCAATCAAATCGCGAAACTGCCAGGGATCGGACATCGCACGGCGGCCCGTCTGGCCATCCATCTGTTGCAGCAGCCCGAGACAGAGACAGACAGCCTTACCGGCGCCCTGCACGAAATGCGCCACAACATTCACCGATGCCGGCACTGTTTCAACCTGTCGGACGAGGAGGAATGCGACATCTGCCGCAATCCCAACCGTTCACCCTCAACAGTATGCGTGGTGCAGGATATCCGCGATGTGATGGCCATAGAGAACACGGAGGTGTTTAACGGACGCTACCATCTGTTGGGCGGGGTGATCTCCCCCATGAACGGCATCGGGCCGGGTCAGCTGCAGATTGAAAGCCTGTGGGGACGGCTGCCGGAAATTGAGGAGCTGATTTTGGCGCTGCCGGCCACCACCGAAGGGGACACCACCGCATATTACCTGTACAAACACGCACGTGAACTGAAACCGGCAATGCGTATCACAACCATCCCGAGAGGACTGTCTGTCGGGGATGAGCTGGAATATGCCGATGAGGCCACACTGGGCCGGTCGATGCTGAACCGAATTGATTTCCAAACAACTTTTTCCAACCAATGATACATTTGCTTCCGGATGTGCTTTCTGAAACCGCCGTCATCACCATAATGGTGCTGATGCTGATGATGCTGATAGAATTCATCCATGTGCGCACACAGGGAAAGGAGATGGCGCTCATGGACAGGAAGCCGCATTGGCAGATTGTGATTGCCGCACTGCTGGGCCTTACGCCGGGATGCGCCGGTGTGTTTGCAGTGGTTTCGCTCTACACGCACAACATTGTGGGGTTCGGCGCACTGCTGGCCGCATGTATCGCCTCATTCGGGGACGAGGCCTTCTTCATGCTTTCGATGATGCCGGAAAAGGCGGCGCTTGTCGGCGGCATCCTGCTGCTGACAGCATTTGCGGCCGGATTCTGCTACCAGCTGTTCCACCCCTTCCAGTCAACCACCCACATCCACCAGATTGAGCATCTGGTGCTGCATGAACATGACAAACCGAAGCATCCGGAAAAGAGGCACGAAACGCACCATCCGCTTTACCGGTTCATACTCATTGGCTGTATCCTGCTGTTTATCGTGGGGCTGCTGACCGGCGTGCTGGGAGAGCATGAGGAGGAAGGGGCATCCGGCCTCTCCGGCGAAAAACTGGTCTTCATCGCCATCGCCGCCGCCACACTGCTGCTCTGCTGCTTCAGCGGCAGCCACTTCATTGAGGAGCATCTTTGGGAGCACATCCTGAAAAAGCACCTGCTGAAAATCTTCCTCTGGAGCTTCGGGGTGATTGCGCTGCTTACGCTCCTGACCCACTATCTGCAACTGGAAACGCTCCACATGCACAACAGCGGCAAGATGCTGCTGCTTCTTCTTGCACTGGGTATCGGACTGATTCCGCAGTCAGGACCGCATCTCGCTGTGATATACCTCTTTGCTGACGGTCTTATCCCCTTCAGCACACTGCTGGCAAACTCTCTTTTGCAGGAGGGGCACGGCGGCATCCCGCTGATGGCGGAATCCCCGAAAACCTTTGTGAGGATAAAGGCGGTCAAATTTCTGTTGGCGGCCGCAATCGGTCTGGCAGGCATCGCCACCGGGTGGTAGGTGCGTTTATTTTCAGACGCATCAGTGCGTCCCTACAAACCGGTATACCCGTATCTTCTGACACCGCATAAAGGTATATTGGGGACAACCCTGTTCCCATGCCTGAAACCCTCTACCCTTTTTCTGACCTCCGCAGTGTCATAATAATCTGACAGACGTTCCTTCAGATAGATTTCCTGTGCTTCCGATATCACACTGTCACAATTGACAAGAATGGTGTCCGGCAGTTTTACCACCGGAATCAGATAGAGGTTCGGTTCCTTAAAGTAACGCAATTCGAACAACCCTGTGCATTGGCGGATCTCCTCTTTGGAATAGGGTTGCATACGAAAAGACTTCACCTTGTACAAAGAGTCTTTCAGATACTTCTTTATGAACAATATATCCGGATAGGTGATGCACCGTTTTGAAATGGTATCATTTTCATTTGGCCAGTATCTGTCTGACCATATTTCAATCCCTTTCATCAGAACACCATCCGCAGTATAGGTGTCACTGTAATTGTTTTTATTTGTAACTGCAATAACTTCACGCATTTCCGCTATTCCATCCACATTCACTTCCCGATCCCTTAACAATGCATAAGGGAATTTCAACATTAAACGGCATGAGAGCATAGATGCAGACAACCCTAAAAGCAGAATGATTATTTTGAATTTCATAACGAAACAGCGGTTACAAATTGAATTTCAGATAATGGATGGCCTTGCCCTGTTCCAGCCACATGGATTCGTAATAGGTCTTGATTTCCAACCGCGGATCGGGCATCCCGTTCCGATAGATGTCCCGTTGCAGGCATAGCACCGGCAACTGCAGCCGCTGCAAAGTTTCAAGGGTGAAATCCAGAAAGAAATCGCTGTCCGTCTTCAAATGTACGGTTCCGTCCGGAGCCAGCACACGGTTGTATACAGACAAGTGATATTCAGATGTAAGCCGTTTGTTTTCCTTACAGTTCCGTGGTTGCGGGTCGGGGAAGGTAATCCAGATCTCCTGCACCTCGCCTTCAGCAAAGTAGCATGGAAGGTATTGGATTTGAGTGCGCAAAAAAGCCACATTCGGCATATTGTTGACAACGGAATACTTGCAGCCCTTCCACATACGGGCACCTTTGCGGTCCACACCTATAAAGTTACGCTGCGGATCCCTTTCCGCCATACCGACCGTGTACTCACCACGTCCGCAGGCAAGTTCAAGTACAATCGGATGGTCATTCCTGAAAAAACGTTCATGCCAATGGCCACGCATCGGGAAGTGCGCCTCCGGGGAAAAGTCCTCCCCTTCCCACTGGAAGAAATTGGGAAAGGTGCGGTTTTCGGCAAATTTCTCCAATTTGCTCCTGCTCATCCGCCAGAAATTTATCCGTTCATTGACATCAGGAATTCGGCATTGTTCCGCGTGAGCTGCATCTTGCTTTTCAGGAACTCCATGGCCTCCACAGGGTTCATGTCTGCCAAGTGGTTCCGCAATATCCACATGCGCTGCAGGGTCTCCTTTTCCTGCAACAGGTCGTCACGACGCGTGCTGGAGGCCATCAGATCGACAGCCGGATAGATACGTTTGTTGGCCAGTTTGCGGTCCAGTTGCAGCTCCATGTTGCCGGTTCCCTTGAATTCCTCGAAAATCACATCGTCCATCTTGGAGCCGGTCTCCGTCAGTGCGGTGGCGATGATGGTGAGCGAACCGCCGTTCTCAATCTTACGGGCGGCACCGAAGAAACGCTTCGGCTTTTGCAGGGCATTGGCCTCGACACCGCCTGAAAGCACCTTGCCCGATGCAGGGGCAACCGTATTGTAGGCACGTGCCAGACGCGTGATGGAATCCAGCAGGATGCAGACATCATGCCCGCACTCCACCAGCCTTTTTGCCTTTTCGAGCACAATGTTGGATATCTTAACATGACGGTCGGCGGGCTCGTCGAACGTGGAGGCGATAACCTCCGCCTTCACACTGCGCTCCATGTCGGTCACCTCTTCAGGACGCTCGTCAATCAGCAGCACAATAAGATAGATTTCAGGATGATTGGCGGCAATTGCGTTGGCTATTTCCTTCAAAAGAACCGTCTTACCTGTCTTTGGCTGGGCGACAATCAATCCGCGCTGCCCCTTGCCGATCGGCGCGAAAAGGTCGATTACACGGGTTGATATTGTGCTGCCCTTATGGGATGTCAGGTCAATCTTTTCAGAGGGGAACAGTGGGGTCAGATAATCGAACGGGATGCGGTCACGCACCTGGTCGGGGGTCTTGCCGTTAATGAGGTTTATTTTCGTCAGCGGGAAATATTTCTCACTCTCCTTCGGCGGACGGATGCTCCCTTGGATCACATCACCGGTCTTCAAGCCGAACAGTTTAATTTGGGACTGTGATACGTAGATGTCATCAGGTGAGGGCAGGTAATAATAATCCGCAGAACGGAGGAATCCGAAACCTTCACCAACCTCCAGCACACCCTCACAATCCACCGTGCCGAGAAATTCCTCGTTCTTGGGGATGTAATCTTCCGGGGAGACACCTATTGCACGGGAAATCTCGGCATCGGCCTGCTC
>CACYHG010000022.1 GCA_902774175.1 uncultured Bacteroidota bacterium | reverse complement strand
TCCGCCAAATCACGGTCAATCATTACACGCTGCCCGCGAATTTCATAGATGCGTTTTTTAATGACTTCAATATTTGTTTCTTGTGTTGTAAGGTTAGTGTTGCTTATTTCTTTCATTTCAAATTTTTTGTTTTTTATTTTGAATCGCAAAAGTACTCAAAATCCGGACATGTATTCCGCCGTTAGGGCGGAAAAAATCCCACATCGCATTTCCACATGTGTGGACGTAATAGAAACGTTGTGTAGAGACGTAGCGCGCTACGTCTCTACATACAAAAAAAATCTTCACTTTTTTTCACATGTATTGAATTTACTTGTACTTTTGCGAGGTCGTTTTTTCAGGTTTTGTTTAACTGGCTTCGCAAGGTTTGGAAGGGCGACGGAAAATCGGTAAAAATAAAAACCACATTATTGAATATGAAAAGATATATCACTCTTTTGCTGCTTGTGGCGACCGTTTCGCTGTCAAATGCCCAACAACCAGACACCACCCGCAATGCCTCCGATAAGGCGGCAACCGGCGATACCTCCATTGTCTCCGAGGAAGACCCTGCCACATTTCCCGGTGGGGACAAAGCCTTGAAAAGTTTCCTCTCCAATAACCTGATCTATCCCAAAAAAGCTATCAAGAAAGGCATTCAGGGAACAGTTCTTGTGGAATTTGTGGTGGAAAAGGACGGTTCCATAAGTAAAGTTATTGTCAAGAGGGGTGTTAGCCGCGAACTGGATTCGGAGGCGGTGCGTGTTGTTTCCCTAATGCCAAAATGGATACCGGCAACCATAAAGGGAGAGATTGTCCGCAGCTACTATAGGCTGCCTGTCCATTTCGCCCTGCAATAGTAGAGACGCAATGCATTGCGTCTCTACATCCCAATCTCGTTCCGGTAATCCATTGGTGTTTTTTAAAAATAAAATTAAATAGGCATGAACAAGTTATTATACGTTTTTTTTCTTCCTGTCACACTCTTAGGACAAGGTTTTTATCCTTTCAAATACCAAATCACTATTGATTCTATTCCAAGCCAATGTGTGATTTCCTATATGGAAAAAGATACAAACGTAGCGTCATTTACGCAGGAAAAAATCAAATTGGTTGTTGTGGATACGCAATATACTGCCAATTTTCACTCTTTTACAATAAAGAGTGCTGATTCCATTTTTCTTGTAAGTGTAGATGAATCGGACTGCGCTGAATTTAAATATTATTCTGATTTTAATATAAGTTTTAGGATGATGGGGCCTAAAATTTCCTTTAACATTAAGGATACGGGAATCACTCACCGTATTTCACAAATAACCATTATTGTTGGTAGAAACCATTTTCAAAGGCATTATATTTACAGTAAAATTCCTTTGACAAAAAAGAGGATAGATGAAATTCGTAAATTTGAATTCGATAAAGGTCCGGAGCCTTTGTGTGTAAAGAGAAAAAGATGTTGGATTTCTGCACCTGAGATATAATGTATAATGTCTTCGCGGGTCGGGCGGTGTTTGGTGCTGCGCTTGCCTGAAGAAAAAAAATCATATAAATTTGTCGGGACATAATAATATTCCCCTTTTTTTTGCGTTATAATCCAATTGAACGGTTCCATTAAAAGGATTTGTTTATGAGGATTTTTTATAATATATTAAAAATTAGTATTTTAACATTTGTCCTGTCGGGTTGGACGCTGCTGGCTGCGGCTCCAATCAAGACAGAGATTCATGGCGTGGCACGCTTCGCCGCCAACGACACGTTGCGGCTCTACACTTATGACGACCTTCTTTCGCGGAATCTTGTTCTGACAGCCAAGGTTCCGACCGATGCGGAGGGGCGCTTCAGCGTCAGCCTGCCGCAAATCCGGCAGACCACGCTGCTAACATTCTGCTATCGGACCACATACGGCAGTTTCTATGTCATGCCGGGATGGAGCTATGATGTCGACCTCTATACCGACAGCGTGCTGATAGGACGTATTGATGCTGAGATGCTTGGCAACTACATCCAGATAACCTGCCTTAACTGCGACAGTAACGAGCTGAACTGGAAAATCAACTATTTCGACCAGTACTATACATATTTTATGTATTATAACGGCGCGGCAATTGTACGTCATGCGCCCAAGGAGGTGTACGACAGTCTGATGCAGATTTTTTCGGCCCGTTTCCCCGTGTCGGAGACCGCCATCGACTTCTACAGCGTCTATGTGCGCTACCGGAAAGCCATGATTGCCAGCCTGTACTACGGCAAGGACCGCGCAAAGGTGTATGCGGAATATTTGTCATCCCCATACGTCTTCTATGACAATCCCGCCTATATGGATTTTCTCATGCTCTTTTTTGAGAATTACCTTTACAGCGGGTCGCGGCAGATTACAAAGGGCATCCTGCATCAGGACATCAACGAATTGAACAGTTATGCCAAACTGCTGGACGATTTGGGCAAGGATCCGCTGCTGCGCAACGAAATCATCCGTGAGCTGGTGCTGATGAAGGGGTTGTCGGAGCTGAAGGCCTATCCGGAGGAGTTCAAGTCCAAAAATCTGGAATCGCTTCTGGTTGCGCTCTCCAAAAACACCAAGTTCAAGGAGCACCGGCAGATGGCCGGGAACATGCTGAAGTCTTTCCATCCGTTGGAAAAGGGATGTGAAATGCCCGCCTTTTGTCTGAAAGATGTCAGCGGGGCGGATGTGCCCTCATCGCGGTATGCCGGCAAATACCTCTATATCCAGTTCTTCACAACCTATTGCCAGGACTGCATCCGTGAAATGCCGGTGCTGAAGTATCTGCATGAGCAGTATGGGTCGAAGGTGGAGATACTTAGTGTGATGCTGGATTACGAACCTATGAAGCTGTATCATTTCCTGCGGGATTATCCTGATTTCAACTGGCAGTTCGCCCATTTCGGAAACCAGTCCGCTTTCCTGGACACCTACAAGCCCTATGCGCTGCCGCTGGGGATGCTGGTCGACCCGCAGGGTAAGGTGGTTGCTTATCCGGCACCGCCAGCCTCCGACGGGCTTGCGGAACTGTTTATGAGAATGTTTGCAGATATAAAATAATGACAATCAAGTTAATCGTTTTTGATTTGGACGGGACGCTGCTGGACTCCATCGACGACATCGCGTTCAGCATGAACCATGTGTTGGAGAAAAACGGCTTTCCGGTGCATCCGAGAGATGCCTACTACTATTTTGTCGGGGACGGTGCGCGCCTTCTGATGGAGCGTGCGTTGCCGGAAAGTTCGCGGACAGCGGCGCAGGTGGATGCCCTGCTGCCTGAATTCATGGCCTATTACGACCTGCACAAGGCTGACCGCACAAAGCCGTTCGACGGTCTGGTGCCCGCCCTTGAAAAGCTGCAGGCGGATGGTGTCCGTTTTGCTGTCGCCTCCAACAAACCGCACGAGGTTATGCCGGAGCTGATGCGCCATTATTTCCCGAACATCAGTTTTGCGGTGATTCTGGGTCATCGCAAGGGACATCCCATCAAGCCGGATCCTGAAATTGTGCACGACATCCTTGCCGAAACCGGAATCTCCCGGAGCGATGTGCTGTATGTCGGTGACACTGCGGTCGATGTGCGTACTGCCCATGCCGCCGGATTGAAGATGGCCGGCGCCTTGTGGGGGTTCCGCACACGGCAGGAACTGACGGAAGCCGGAGCTGATTTTCTGCTTGAAAAGCCCCAATCTCTGCTGACGTTATAAAAAAGGGCTGCAAACCGCAAAACTTGTTTAAAAAAATACTATTTTTGCATTTTGTGAAATTATAATTAAATGTATTGACAATGAATATTGTAAGAGAAAACATCGGTAATTTGGACGAGCATGTCACCGTAGAACTTGTACCTGAGGATTATCAGGAGCAGGTGGCGAAAACATTAAGGGATTTGAAAAAGAGGGCCAGCATACCCGGCTTCAGGGTGGGGCATGTTCCGATGGGAATGATTGAACGTCAATACAAAGCATCCGTGATGCTGGATGAAATCTCCAAAAAGGTGAACGAGGAGCTGGAAAAATACCTGCGCGAAAACAAGATCCGCATTTTGTTCGAGCCGTTGGCGGTGCCGGAAAAGACCAAGGCCGATTTCGAAAAAGGTGGTGAGTTCAGCTTCACCTTTGAAATCGGACTCCGTCCGGAAATGAAGATTGACTACGCCAAGGCCAAGGATGTCCCTTATCTGAAGGTGACTGCCAGCGAGGCACAGATCGACGAGGAGGTGTCCAAACTGCGCCGCAGGCTGGGCAAGTTCTCCTCGACCGAAGAGGTGGTCGACGGCGACATGGCATTAGTGCAGGTGGTGACGGAAGAGGGTGCTGAGCCCATCTCCTCCAGCCTTCCGACCAGCTATTTCAAGGAATCCTGCCGGAATGAGTTCATTGGAAAGAAGGTGCATGACACGATGGTCATCGATTTGAAGGAAATGTTCGAGACCGATTATGAGCGTAGCACGCTTCTCAAGCGCAAGCCGACCGAAATGGAGGATGCGCCCGAAAAGGTGACTGTCACCATAAATGCCATCCACCATGTTGATCCGGCGGAAATGGATGATGAGTTCTATTCACGCGCCTTCCCTGACGGACAGGTGAAGGACGAGGCCGCGATGCGCAGCCGCCTTAAGGCGCAGATTGAACGCGGTTATGACTCGCAGGAGCGTATGCAGTACAGGGGTGCCGCCATGGATGCGCTGATGGCAGGTATGGAGCTGCCTCTTCCGGACAGTTTCCTGAAACGCTATATGATTGAGCGTAATCCTGAAATCTATACGGCGGAAAGCATGGAGGAACGCTATCCTGATCTGCAGAAGTCCATCTGTTTCCAGCTGGTTGAAAATACTATCGCCGAGGATGGCAATCTGAACATAGGCAGGGAGGATATTCTTGATTATCTGCGCAAATATTTCTCCTTCAATTATTTCGGACTTGACTACGCAATGCTTTCCGAAGAATACAAACAACAGGTGGAATCGTTGGCGGGCAACATGCTGAAGGAGGAGAAGACCATCAGCAATGTCTACGACAACATCCAGTTCGAGCGGATTGCCGACATAATTTTTGAAAAGTCCGGCGGTGTGAAGAAATCTGTCTCATTGGACGAGTTCCTTTCCGGCAGTGGTAGCACCCCTGCACCTGCCAAGCCCAAAAAGACAAGGAGCCGCAAGACGGAGGAGAAGGCGGAGGCACCTGCTGAGGAGGTGAAGGAAACCAAGGCCAAAAAGCCTTCGACAAGGAAGCCGGCTGCCAAGAAGGAACAGCAGTAAACTTTTGACGCAGTCTGCCGGTAAGGCAGACTGTTGTTTATATATTCGGTCTTAAAAAATAAATGTATATCAGATGAAAAACGAATTCAGGGAATACGCATTGAAACATGCCGGAATCAGCAGCCTGAAACTGCACCGGTTCGAATCGATAACCAACGAATACATCACTCCGAACATCATTGAGGAGCGCCAGCTGAACGCTGTAACCATGGATGTCTTCTCCCGTTTGATGATGGACAGGATCATCTTCCTTGGTGTGCCCATTTTTGATGACGCCGCCAACATCATCCAGGCGCAGATGCTGTTTCTGGAGTCGGTTGATCCTAAAAAGGACATCCAGATTTACATAAATTCTCCCGGAGGTTCGGTATATGCCGGACTTGGAATTTATGACACCATGCAGTACATTTCCGCCGATGTGGCCACTGTCTGCACCGGTATGGCAGCCTCGATGGCCGCGGTGCTTCTTTGCGCCGGAACCGAGAAGAAACGCTCCGCGCTGCCGCACTCGCGGGTCATGATCCACCAGCCGATGGGCGGCACCTCCGGCCAGGCTTCGGACATTGAGATCGAGGCACGTGAAATCCAAAAGCTTAAGAAGGAGCTTTATGAAATCATCGCCCTGCACTCGCACCAGCCGTATGAAAAGGTGTGGGCCGACGCCGACCGTGACCACTGGCTGATTGCCGACGAGGCGAAGGAATATGGGATGATTGACGAGATTCTGCGGCGTAATCCGGAGCAAATGTAACCGTTATGGCAAAAAGATACACGCCGAAAGAGGAACTATGCTCATTCTGCGGACGTCCCGCGGGGGAGAGAATTCTGATAAGGGGGCTTAACGCCAGCATCTGCAACGAATGTGTGACGGAGGCGCAGCACATTGTTGACATACAGCGTGCCGGAGCTGCCCGTGCAGCTTTCCGTATGGATTTGAAACCAAAGGAAATCAAGGCTTATTTGGATCAGTATGTCATCGGTCAGGAGGCAGCCAAGAAGGTTCTTTCCGTGGCTGTTTACAACCATTATAAGCGTATCCGTCATGCGGGGGAGCATCCGGACAGCGAGTCGGATGTCGAGATTGAGAAATCGAACCTGATTCTGGTCGGGGAGACCGGAACCGGCAAGACACTGCTTGCCCGCACCATCGCGCAGCTGCTTGACGTGCCGTTCTGCATCGCCGATGCGACGGTCTTCACGCAGGCAGGTTATGTGGGTGAGGATGTGGAGAGCATTCTTAGCCGTCTGCTGCAGGCCGCCGATTACAATGTGGACAAGGCGGAGAAGGGCATTGTCTTCATAGATGAGATTGACAAGATAGCCCGCAAGGGGGACAACCCCTCCATCACACGGGATGTTTCGGGTGAGGGCGTACAGCAGGCGCTGCTGAAGCTGCTGGAGGGCAGCATCGTCAACGTGCCGCCTGCAGGTGGACGCAAGCATCCCGAACAGCAGTTCATCCAGGTGAACACCAAGAACATCCTCTTTATTGCCGGCGGAGCCTTTGACGGAATTGACAAGAAAATCGCCGCAAGGCTTAACACCTCGTCAATCGGGTTCAAGAACGAGAACCATGAGCGTCGCGAAGGGCAGCTGCTGCGCTATGTGGATTCCACCGACATCAAGGCGTTCGGACTTATTCCGGAAATATGCGGACGTTTCCCTGTCATCACTTATCTCGACTCTTTGGACAGGGATGCGCTGAAGCGTATCCTGCTGGAACCGAAAAACGCCCTTATCCGCCAATATTCCAAGCTTTTGGAAATGGACAAGGTCAAGCTGGAGTTTGAGGATGAGGCAATCGACTATGTGGTGGACAAGGCGGTGGAGCTGAAGATGGGCGCCAGAGGGCTGAGGAACATAGTGGAACGTATCATGACCGACGCCATGTTTGAGATCCCTTCCGATTCCAAACGCAAACTGACCATCAGCCGTAAATACGCTGAGGAGAAATATAACCAGTAACACTCAGACCCATGCAGACAGGCTATACGAAAGAGGAATTGTCAAAAATCCTGCCTTTGTACAGGGATATCCAGACCAAATTGCGCGGCCGCTCCACACTGGATGACAGGAAGATGGTGCGCAAGGCCTTTTCGTTGGCGATGTTTGCACACAGCGGTGTGAAGAGGAAGGGGGGCGACCCGTATATAGTCCATCCTTTGGAGGTTGCGCTTATTGTGCTCGACCAGATGAATCTGGATGCGGTTTCCGTGATATGCGCCATCCTGCATGATGTGGTTGAGGACACCGAGTACACTCTGCAGGACATTGAGGGAATGTTCGGCGAACAGGTTGCGCGGATTATTGACGGCCTTACCAAGATTGAGGATGTCTCCGATACTGTCACCTCCACCCAGACGGAGAATTTCAGGAAAATCCTGCTCACTCTGAGCACCGACCCCCGCGTTATACTGATTAAGCTGGCCGACCGGCTGCACAACATGCGCACTCTGGACGCAATGCCCATGGAGAAGCAGCAGAAGATATCCAGCGAAACAATGTACCTCTATGCACCGTTGGCCCATAGGCTCGGTTTCTACAACATAAAGGGTGAGATGGAGGACCTGTGCATGCAGTATCAGGATCCGGGCAGCTACTCCTTCATCGAACAGAAGTTGAAGGATACGGAGCAGCAGCGCCAGCAGTTCATCCGCGATTTCATCCGCCCCATACGGCAGCACATGGATGAAAAGAACATCAAGGGGGACATAATATACAGGGTAAAGTCGATTTATTCCATCTGGAAAAAGATGAGCAAGAAGCAGATACCTTTTGAAGAGGTGTATGACCTTTTTGCCATCCGGATTATTGTGGATGTGAACCCCGAATTTGCGAAATCGGAATGCTGGACAGTCTATTCGCTGGTGACGGACATTTACCGCCCCAATACTGAGCGGCTGCGCGACTGGATTTCAATACCGAAGGCGAACGGGTATCAGGCGCTGCACATCACGGTGATGAGCAATCCGACCGAGCACAATCCGACAGGCCGTTGGGTGGAGGTGCAGATACGTTCGCGCCAGATGGACGCCATTGCGGAAAATGGAATCGCGGCCCATTGGATGTACAAGGAGGGGACCTCCGAGACAGATGCCACACAGGAGGGTATTGAGGAGTGGCTCAAACAGGTGCGTTTCGTCCTGCAGAACCAGCAGGAGGCACCTTCGAACGAACTGCTTTCCAATGTGCGGCTTAACCTTTTTTCCAAAGAGATATACGTGTATACCCCCAAGGGGGAGTTCCATACCATGCCGGCCGGTTCGACGGTTCTGGATTTTGCATATGAGATACAGGAGGATTTCGGCAACCATTGCATAGGTGCAAAGGTTAACAACAAATTGGTGCCGGTGGCACATACGCTCAATAGCGGCGACCAGGTGGAGATCATCACTTCGACCAAGCAGATGGTGCATCCGGAATGGAAGAAAATAGCCAAGACGGCGTTGGCGCAGATAAAGATTGCCGAGGCGCTGGCCACGCAGAACGACGCCAAGCTTGCTGAAGGGAAGAGGATGCTCCAGTCATATTTTGAGAAGGCCGAGGTGGAGTTCGACAGGATTACGGTGCGCCGTCTGAAGGATTTTCTTGGAATTGACGAGCGGGTGGACCTATATGCGGAGGTGTACGACGGACGTGTGACCGAAGCCAAGGTGCGGCGCTGCTTTTCGCGCTGGAGCTACATATACAGGCTGTATCACACGCTTGGTGTGAAGGTCCGCTTTTTCCTGAAACGTATCCGCTACATCTTTTCCATTGATGCCTTTATAAAGGCACGGATGAAGAGGCAGCCTGACGCCATGCTGCTTGACAACGACATGGAGAGCCTCCATCAGACTGTGGCAAAGTGCTGTAACCCGATTGCAGGTGATTCGGTCATAGGCATTAAAAAGTCCGATCATGAAATTGAGGTGCACCGGACCAACTGCCCGGAGGCGCGCCAGATGATGGCCCGGATGGGTAAGAACATTGTCAAGGCAAAGTGGCGGAAAGATGCGGCGAACATTGATTTTCTGACAGGCATCCGGATTACTGGTTTTGACAAAAAAGGATTGGTGAGCGAGGTTCTTACCATTGTATATCAGGATTTCAAGATGAACTGCCGCTCAATAAACTTCGAGACGACCGACAATGTGTTCGAGGGGCGGATTATGCTATATGTGCAGAATCTGGACGTGTTGCATGAGCTGCTGGAGCGGCTCAAGTCTGTCGAGGGCATCCAGAGTGTGAACCGGATAGATTCCTACCGCTCATGAAAAAGCTTTTGTTTTCATTGCTTGCAGGCCTGTTCCTGTTTTCCGCATGCACACGTTCCCGAAAGGGGACGGAGGGGCCGGTGCAGCCTGCGGTGGATACTGTGCAGGTGTCCGTGGACACGGTGCCGGTGGCGCCTCCAGCCCCCAAAGCCTATATGCCTGCTGTCCGGCGATGGCTTTCCATCCGTGCATCAGGCAAGATGGATGTTCCCGGCCTCGGCGGGCTTGACCTTAACATTTTTGCAGTATTGGCCAAGGACAGCGTCCTTTATCTGCATGTCAGCAAGTTCGGCATTGAGTTGGGACGTGCTCTCTGCACTCCCGAAAAGGTTGTGGTGCTGATTCATCCCGAATCCGCCTATTGGACGGGCGGCTATTCGCTCCTTCGTAAGAAAACCGGTCTTCCGCTTGATTTCGATATGGTTCAGGATCTGCTGCTTCTGACACCGAAAAATGTCCGTACAGTTATAGATTCAAACGGTTACCTCCGGAAGGTCCAATGGGTCTCATCGGACGGTGGCGGTACGGTGACGGCTGAATATGGCGATTATGGCAATGCCGGAGGTGAGGGCGTCATGTTCGTATACCCCAAAACCATAAGCGTATCCTTGCCTTCAATGGGCGGTTCCGCCCGCGTGACGGTCAAATCGGCCAAGCCTGATGTTCCCGGCCCTGCCTCCCTGAAGATTCCGGAGAAATACAAGCGTATGGAATGGTGATGGCGGCGTGTCGCGGTTGTATTACGGACGCATTCGATGCGTCCCTACAATTGCAGGGCGAAATGGATGGGCAGCCTGTATAGGCTGCGGACAATTTCTCCTTTTAGGGTCGCCGGTTTCCATTTGGGCATAATGGAAACGACCCGTACCGCCTCCGCATCCAGTTCGCGGCTGACACTTCTCTTGACCCTGATGTTGCTGAGGGAGCCGTCCTTTTCCACGTCAAAAGCCACAATGACTTTTCCTTGATGATCATAATTTTTGGCTTTTTGGGGATAAATAAGGTTGTTGAAAAGGAAAGCATACAGGGCCTCCTCCCCGCCGGGAAATTGGGCAGGTGTTTCCTCATCTGTGCATATAATGGTGTCTTCAGTTTCCGCCTTATTGGTGGCATTGCGGGTGCTGTCGGGTTGTTGGGCGTTTGCCAGCGAAACGGTCGCGGCCAGCAGTAACAATGTGATAAGTTTTTTCATATACAAAGTGTTATAGCATTATTGGATCACGATTTTCTGCACGGTGGTGCCGGTGGCTATTCGGGCATTGTCTTGAAAAAGCCTCCGAAAGTCGCACCCCATACACAACCTTCTTTGTCAATCGTCAAACTTTGAATGTAAGTGTTTGGAATGGATGAATTGTCAGGAGTGTACAGTTCCCAGCTGTTGTTCCTGATGTCATACACCAGCAGTCCGGCATGGTAGGGGGTGAGCCAAAGCAGCTCCCGTTTCGCATCATAGAGCATGTCGCCAAAACCGTATTCGTTCCATTTTTTCAGGAGAGGGCAGGTGATTTCATGCCATTTCCCATCCCTGTCATACAGGGCCAATCCTCCGGATTTGGAATTGATATCCCCATAAAAGGCAATCCATAGGTTTCCGTCAGGATCTTCACAAATTTTGGAAATCGGACGGTGGGTGATGGGGTGGTTTGTGCCGGAAAAATCCTCCGTGTGCGTTTCCTCCACCATGAGGCTGCCTTTCGACGTGCCTATCCACAGCCTGTTCCGGCTGTCTGTATAGGTGCAGAAGAAGCGGTGTGACGGCAGCGGATAATCCGTTGAATCAATTGTGCTCCATTTCCCGTTTTCATAACTGCCCATTCCGTTCCACAATGAAAGCCATGCCCTTCCGGAATAATCAACATCCATTTCTGTACACCAGTTGATGAGGGAATTAAGGGAATCGAACCGTGTCCAGGTTGTGTCATCATACATCAGCACCAGATACCCTTGGGAAATCCATTTGCGGTTATGTTTGTCAACTGCTATCTTCATGATGGCTCTGGTACGGGTGGAGTCATAACTCGTGCAGGCCAAGGGGGAATTGGTATGGTTCAAAACACTGATTTGTCCATTTTTATACACGGCCAGGCCGTTGTCTGTCCCCATCCAAACTGTGCCGTTCGCATCTGCCGCCACCGCACGGGACATGTTGTAGGGTAGTTTGGAATTGTCGGTATTGAACAGCTGGAAATCAAAGCGTAAGGTAGTGTCCTTGTGTACCGGACCCTGCTTGACAGGGGTGTCGCCAAAGGAAATTTTCAGCCGGTGCATGGTAATGTTTCCATGGTGGAAGGAGATTTGGCATTGGACAGATTGCACATTCTTGCCATTGGAATAAACAGCCGGTGTCCAACGCACACTGTTAACCGCTTTTTGGAGATTCAATTTCTTGGATGAAACATTGCTTTGGTTGTCTGCACTCAACAATTGGGCTTTCCCTGTCGAATCCACCAGAATCTGAATCCGGATATCGCCCTCAATTGTTTGCAGGGCTTTCTTGTTGAACAACTTGACGAATTGGTTGACGATGTTTTGCGGGGGCATTGCCTGTGGATTCCCGCAATCCAGACAGAAAGTCTCTATTTTCACTTTATAGTGTTCAGGATACAGATACTGTCCTTTCAGGGAGGGAATCATCAGCAGGCATGCTGATACAAATATCCACTGTCTCATTTTCATAATCACAATTCAATTGGTTTTTGGCATAATGATTTTTAGGAATAACGCTGTTCCGGCTGTTCTATTGTGTTGGCCGTAGCATTATTGAATCGCAATTTTCCGTATGGCGGTGCCGGTGGCGGTTTCCACCTTCAGCAGGTATAGGCCGCGGGGCAGGCCGGTGGTTTGCAATACCGTTTCCGTTCCGCATGGAGGCAGGATCCGTACCGTTTCCCCGAGGGCATTGAACAGGGTGACGCCTTGTATGGCCTCCTTTTCACAGCGGATGGTCAGCCTGTCGCGGACCGGGTTGGGGTGGCATTGGACCATTGTCCCTTTTTCCACCGGACGGATTCCGGTGTTGCTGACAATGCGGAAGGTGCAGGTGTCCGCGCTGGCATAAAACACCGAATCCGGATAGGTGCCGTCCACGGAGGTGTAGCTGATGCCCGAGACGATTTTCCAGTAGCTGATTTTTTTCCAGGTCTGCTCGCCAACCGCAGTACGGATGTCGGAAAAATAGAAGGCCATTGTGCCGTAAGATACAGTGTCTCCATGTGAAACGTCGTTCATAAACTGATAGGTGTTGGATTCGTTGATGTCCGGATCAATCAGCAGCTGGCCGTTTTCCGAATAGGCATAAAAAATAATGGTCTGCCTGAATTTGTCCGTACTCAGAAATGTGGTGTTGCCGGTGTTGACAATGTGCATCCTTGTGGCAAGCATGGGGACGGAATCCGGGTTGATCACCGCACCGTCCAACGCTCCGATAATGTCAAGGGAAGAGCCTTTAAATAATCCGTATTCTGTACGGATGGTTTTCAGCTTCACGGCATGTTGTGCGGTGAAAGGGCTGTTCACCACCTGGAAGATGCAGGTGTCCGCATTGGCATACAGTTTTTTGGCGGAATATTCCCCTTCCTTATCCGAGTACCAGAATCCGATAATCAGTTTCCAATGGTGGATTTTGCTCCAATCCACACAGTATGTTTCCAGGTAGGACTTGATGGACGGAATGCTGACGCTCATCATGGAGATGTGGCAGGTGTCTCCGGGCAGAATCGTTTCCATAACCTTGTTCATGCCGGAGTTGGTTGCCAGAGAGAACAGCATGCTGTCTTCCTTTGAGAAAAAATAGACCTCATAATATTGTTGGAACGAGCAGTTTGAGAAAGTGTCCTGGCTTTTGTTCACCTGTGTGGTCAGCAGGATGAACTCTTGCATGGTGTCCGGATGGATGACCGCGTTATGCAGGGATCCGCAATTTTGGATGGTCTGCCCTTTGAGGCGTCCGTAATCCGTATGGATGGTTTTCATGGTCAGATTGTTTTGCGCGGAGAGTGCCGCGCAGAGGCCGGTGAGGCACAAAAAGAGGGATAATTTTTTCATAACAATTGATATTTAAATGTTTACAAATGTATTTGCTGATATTTCCCAATGGCCGGTCTTTTTGCTACCTATGCGGACAATGAATCCTTCCTTTTTCAGTTCATTGAGCCGACGTTTGACGGTGGCTTCTGATATCCCAATCAATGCGGCATATCCAGCGTAATTCAATGAGCCGTCTTGTATGACAGCCTGATACAACCGTTGTTTTATCGGGTCAGCGAAGGCGTTTATCGGGTCAGCGAAGGTTTTTATCGGGTCATTGTGTTGCGAACGCTTGTATTCCGCTATCTCCCTGCTGATGTTCCGGATATGCTCTTCCAACATGAATGCGCGGAAAGGCTCAAGCGAATCCTGTTCCCTGGAGTTAACCAAAGCCTGGATATATTCCCCCTTGTCCTCTTTGACAATTTTCACGGGTACAAGACCGAATTCATATTGCAGGTGATTCATCACGAGGCGTGACATGCGGCCGTTGCCATCCACCCACGGGTGAATGGTCACCAGCTGGTAGTGTGCATCAAAGCTCAACAGATATTTGGCGATTATGTTTTCGTTATCCATCAGCCTGTGGCGGTTCTGGTTGAGCTGGCTGCAGAATTCGGCCAGTTTTGCCGGTACTTTCTGGTAATTCATGTAGGAGCGTCCGCCAATGCCGGCTGTTACGCCAACCAGTCGCAGTTCACCTTTCGAGGCGTCAAAGCTGCCTTGGGCTGTCTGGTAGCTGCTGCCTGTGTTCTTCATCACAATGGCAGAAAGGATTTTCAGCATTTCAACGGAAAAGTCCGTGTGCAGGCGGGCCAACCGCATCGACTGTTCATAGGCGGCTTTCAGGTCGAGGTTCATCATTTGCTCCTGAATGGTGCGGCCTTTGGCTGAAATCCCTTCGTCAAAAAGCAGTTGGTTTTCTATTTCCGTCACAGTGCTGCCTTCAATGGCGGTGGAATGGGTGATAAGGGAATAGAGATAGAATTTCTGGTAATCTATCTGATTTGCAATGCCCAATGATTCATGCTCCTTGAGCAGACCCAACAACTTTTCTTCCTGTGTCATTTGTAAAAATTCGGAATGGTTTTCCAACTGCGAATATCCGAAAAAATCGGATGCCATTTTTGTTTTTGTGAAAAAAAAGTAAAAAAAATATAAGTTGATGTCTTTCAATATGCTTTATAGGAATAAGCAAATATTTTGTGTTGGGGATACAAGATTCCGGAGAGGTTTGCGTTATCCCATATAATATATTTATATGTATAAAGAGACCATGAGGAGAAAAAGTCTGTTGCTGATGCTGGCGGCGTTGCTGCTGGTGCATGTGGAGGTGGGGGCGCAAACCCGCACTGTGAAGAAGTTTTCACCTAACACCGACAGTACGGTGAGTGAAATGACGGTGTTTTTGAAGGCGGTAAGCAAATCCTATACAAAGGATGCGGATACGTTGTCGCTCTTCTTTTCGGAGCATTGGCCTGAATGGTCCTCCGCGCAGCAGGTCTCCTTCCTGCAACTTGCCAACCAGATGCTGCAGAAACGGCTGAAGCCGTTCCCACATTTCAAGGCCTTTATCCATACCTACAATTCATTTGTCGGATCCATGCCAAACAAGACGCAGGAAAAGGGCTTCTGCCAGTCCATGAGCGTGCTGATCGGCCGCTCCTCGAACCAGTTTGAGGATATGATGGTGCGGTATGAGAAGATAATTACGGAAAAGGAAATAAATTCTTTCACCTCCACTGTGCACTGGTATGCCCGTAACAGCATGAACTACCAGTTTGTCTGTGACAGCCTGCCAAAAATCTTTTTCCCATATCTTGATCTGGTCGGCACAAACGGAAAGGACAGTGTGGTGATACATCAGACCAGTGGAAACTATGACCCCATAAATCAGAAGTTTTATGGAAAGGATGGGGTTGTGGACTGGATCCGCGCAGGATTGGCACCCAACGAGATTTATGTGGAGATCAAGCAGTATGCCATCACGCTGAAGGCGCCTAACATCTCTATTGAGAATGTGCTCTATTATGACTTCCGCTATTTTGAAAAGCCGCAGTTGGGCAGGCTTGAGGACAAGGCTTCCAACACACCGCTTACGGAGGAGGGCGCCACTTATCCACGCTTCGCCTCTTATGACAGGGATATTCTGATTCATGGTCTGTATGAGGATGTTGACTATCGCGGAGGTGTATTTGTGCGCGGCAACCGTTTTTTGGGACAGGGCACGCCCGACCACATGGCGCGGCTGGTGTTCTATCGTGAGGGAAAACCTGCTCTGATAGGACGTTCCACCTCGTTCCTGTTGAAAAAGGAGCACATCGAATCCTCCCTCTGTGCGGTCTCGCTCTATGTGGCGGAGGATTCCATCTACCATTCCGCCATACAGTTGCGCTACAATGTTCCCAAGAAGGACTTGTGGCTGATTCGTGGCAAGGACGGTTCGCAGCGTATGCCTTTTTTCAACAACTACCACCAGTTGGAGATGTATGAGGAGGCGATCCATTGGGACATGAACACGGCCGCCATAGATTTCACATCCATTCCCGGAAATGTCGAGTCGAAGGAGGCGGTGTTCGAATCGGCCAATTTCTTTGAGGCTGGCCGTACCGACAAGTTCCGCGGCATGTCGGAAATCAACCCGATGTACACGCTCTATGAGTTTTTCAGGACAAACCATGTGAAGCGTGGCAGCCTGAACGACATTGTGGATTATTTCCATTATTCGAAGGATGATGTGCGCAGCCTGCTCTTCCGGTTTGCGGAGGGCGGTTTTGTGGAATACAACATGCTTACGGATACCATAATATACAAGCAGAAATTGGGGAACTACCTTCTGAACGAAACCAAAAAGAAGGATTACGACATTCTGCAGTTCCGTTCGCATGTGGCCGGCGGCAAGCCGAATGCCACCCTCAGTATGCTGAACAATGACCTGAACATCTTCGGTCTGGATATGATTATTGTGAGTGACACCCAAATTGTGACTGTTTTTCCAACAGGTAAAAAGATTACAATGCAGAAAAACCGTGATTTCACCTTCCATGGCAAGGTGGAGGCCGGTCTGTTCGACTTCTGGGTGAGTAACTGCAAGTTCTCCTACGACCATTTCAATTTCGACTTTGTCGTGATGGATTCAATGGTCTTTTATGTTGAGGACAAGTCCCTGAGCCCCAATATGCGTGGGGAATATCCGCTGAAACGGGTGCGCTCCTATGTCGAGGACATCAACGGGGTGCTTTATGTGGACGAGCCCAACAACAAGTCAAGCACGCTGCCGATGCCGAAATATCCCTATTTTGAGAGCCGCCAGCCCGGCAGGGTCTATTATGACCATGATTTTGTATACAACAAGGTGTATGACCGCAACCGCTTCTATTTTGCGGTGGAGCAGTTCACCATCACCCATCTGGATGACTACAACACCGATTCGCTGCTGTTCAACGGCTATCTTTACTCGGACGGCATTTTCCCTGAGCTGCACAAGCCTCTGAAGGTGCGTCCCGATTTTTCATTGGGCTTCATTTATGAGACAGAGTCGGACGGGCTTCCCGCCTACAACGGGGTCGGCACATTCACCGGCAAGATTGATTTGAGCAACCAGGGGTTGCGCTGTACCGGCGGGGTGGATTTCCTCGTGTCCCATGGTGAGGGTAAGGACATGCTCTTTTTCCTCGATTCCATGCGTGCGGAGTTCGACACCTATGAGGTTTCACCGCAAAGTGGCGGAACGGAGTATCCTCCAATCCATGCTAAGAAGGTGAGCGCGCTTTGGCTGCCCTATCAGGATGAGATGCGGTTGGAAAACCAGAAGGCACCCTTTGTGGCCTTCCAGGAGGCGACCCTGGACGGTTATCTGACGCTGTCCTCCCGTGGCGTTCATGCCGGCGGCCTGATGAAGTACCGCAATGCGGAGATGGAAAGCGACGACTACCAGTATCTGCATCATGAACTTAAGAGCGACAACATGGCATTCCGTCTGCGTGATTCCCTGTCGGACGAATATTTTATCAAGACCACCAACCATACCGGCCACATTGATTTCAGCAAGCCGATAGGCCACTTCAAGTCCAACGACGGTGTTACACGTGTGAACATGCCGATTAACCAGTTCTACACCTATTCCCAGGAGTTTGACTGGTTAGTCGGGGAGGACAAGATAGCCTTCAAATATGAGGATCCTTACAAGGATGTGGACATTCCGGCCACACCGGTCAAGGAACTGTATGCCATGAAGTCGGAAGGGAACGAGCTTGTTTCGATGAAAGGTTCGCAGGAGGGGCTGAAATTCACCACCACACGGGCCGTATATGATATGCGGAAGTATGAGATTGTTGCTGAGGGTGTGCGCTTTATTGAGGTGGCGGACGCCGCGCTGTTCCCGCACAAGGGGATAGTGAAGATTTTGAAGGATGCGCAGATTGTCCCGTTAGAGCAGGCTCGGATTCTTGCCAATACGGAGACTCAGTATCATGAGATATTCAATGTGACCGCGCATATCGCCTCGCGCAGCTGGTACAATGCCATCGGCAACTACAACTATGTGGACGAGGATGATGTGAAGCATGAGATTTATTTGGATTCCATCTGGGCGGCGCACAACGGTCTGACCCGCGGGCGCGGCCAGATTGCGCCGGAGGCCAACTTCACCCTGAACCCCCATTTCGGCTATCATGGCAAGGTGACGCTCTATGCCGAACGGGAATTTCTGGAATTCAAGGGCGGTGTGCGTCCCATCCAGACCTGCGACACCGTGCAGTATGCAGCCATCCGCTACAAGGGTGAGATTGACCCAAAGAATGTTGTCATCCCCATCGACTCCACAACCAAGGACATGCAGAACCGCCGAGTGGTGGCGGCCATCGCCTCCAACACCAAGACTGGTAGGGTCTTCACTGCGTTCGCACGGGCCAAGAACCCCATCAACAGTCCGGAATATGTCAATGCGCAGGGCCTGCTTGTCTACAACAAGGAGGACAACCAGTTTGTGGTCGCATCCAAAGAACGGATTGAGGATGAGGCGGTAGGCGGCAACATTATGCGTCTGGACGGCAACACTTGCGTATGTACGGGTGAGGGAATACTGAACCTTGGCACCAATTTCGGACGGATGGAGTTCCTGCCGGTTGGGACGGTACAGCATTTCATGCAGCAGGATTCGGCAACCATCCGGTTAGCCGCTTCCCTGGACTTCTATTTCAATGACGAATGCATGAAGCTGCTCTCCAATACCGTTGCCAACGCCTCTCTGGAACCTATAGACATTGTCGATAACAACAATTATCAGAATGCGCTGCTCACAATTCTTGGTCCGAACGAGTTCCGCCGCCTCTATCCGGAGCTGGTGCAGGCCTCCAGTTTCAAACGTCTGCCACGACAGCTGGCGGTCAGCTTTGTCTTCGCCGATTTGAAATTTGACTGGAACCAGGCCACCAAGGCATTTGTGAGCCAGGGTGACATAGGCATCGCGGTCTGCGGCAAGAAGGAGGTGAACAAATATGTGCCTGGAATGATTGAAATCCTGAAGAAGAGCAACCGTACCATCCTTCAGATGTATTTTGAGATTGACGGCGAATGGTTCTTCTTCCGCTATTACGGCACCTCGATGGAGGGGCTCTCCTCCAACGCCGATTTCAACAAGGCCATCAAGGAGACTGACCAGAAACGACGGGTGCTTTCCGCGGAGAAGGGCAAGTCGGCCTATCAGTACAAAATTGCCTCGCTTGGTGTGAAAAAGAAGTTCCTGAACCAGCACGGTTGGGTTTCACCGCAGGCGGCAGAGGAGGAATAAAAAATGATGAAGTGTATGAAACGATTGATTTTAGCCATACTGTGCATTCTGCCGCTGATTCCGGTTCAGGCACAGTTCGAACGTTATTTCAAACCGCAGACACTCTGCATCCGGTACCTGCACAGCGGTGACTTTAACCGGCAGAGCTACCGTTTGAAAGATTTTGTCCTGCAAGGGCAGTGGGCGGGCTCCACGCAGCATCTGATAGATCCCTTCTCCTATGGCAGGCAGAAGGTTGAGGTTCGTGACGCCGCCACGGACAGTCTGCTCTATTCCTGTTCCTTCAACAGCCTGTTTGACGAATACCGGACCACCAAAGAGGGCAGGGCTGGAAAACGTAAAAGTTTCAGGGAGTATGTGCGGATACCGATGCCCATCGTTCCGGTTAAAATCTGCTTCTATTCCAGAAATGCGCAATTCGTATATGAAAAGCGGTGGGAGCTGCAGTTTGAACCGGGCAGGACGAAGATGAAAAAGATATTGGATAAGCAGCCTTGTAGGTCTTTGCATGTGGTGGAGGAACCGTCCAAAGCCTACGACATACTGCTGGTGCCGGAAGGCTATGCCTTTTCGGATACTGCCAAATGGCGCAAGGATGCCGAACGCTGCGCAGAGGCCATCCTGAACTGCTCGCCATTCAAGGAAAACGCCTATCGCATAAACATCCGTGCTTTGTGCGAGTTTTACGTGGAATCGGGCGTTTCAAGGGATGGTACCGGCAAGCGCAGGAAAAAGACACTTTTGGGTGCCTCCTTTTACACTTTGGGGACGGAACGCTATCTGATGGTGGAGGATATGTGGCGGCTGGCTTCGGTTTGCGGACTCATGCCATATGACCATGTCCTGGTGATTTGCAATACCAGGAAGTATGGCGGCGGCGGAATCTACAACTTCCATTCCACCGTCACGGACAACCGTTATTTCAACTATGTTTGTGTGCATGAGCTCGGACACGGCATTGCCGGTCTGGCCGACGAATACTACACCTCGGATGTTGCGGTGCTGGATTATTACCCGGAAGGCACGGAACCGCCCGCACCGAACATCACCAGCTTAGTGAATTTTGACGCCAAATGGAGGGATATGCTTGATCCTGAGGTGCCGGTGCCGACCCCTGCTGAAAAACAGTATGAGGATGATCTGGGCGTTTTTGAAGGTGCCGGCTACTGCGCCAAGGGACTTTACCGTCCGCGCAAAAGCTGCACCATGAAGGATATCAAATACGATTATTTCTGCCCCGTATGCCAACGGGCCTTCCAGCGCATGTTTGATTTTTGTTGTGACAAGTAACCAAAAAAACAATTTGTTATGTCAGGAATATTATACAACGATATCGTTTTCGGTCCGATCCACAGCCGCAGATTGGGCTGTTCTTTGGGTATCAATCTGCTGCCTAAGACCGTAAAACTCTGTACATTCAATTGCATCTATTGCGAGTGCGGCTGGGCAAAAACCAGTGAGGTGGACTACTCCCTGCTGCACAAGGCGGCGGACATGCTGCCTGTCATTGAGGACTATATGAAGCAGCTTAAGGAGAAAGGGACCATACCGG
This sequence comes from uncultured Bacteroidota bacterium, assembly GCA_902774175.1. Taxonomy (GTDB): domain Bacteria; phylum Bacteroidota; class Bacteroidia; order Bacteroidales; family WCHB1-69; genus UBA1195. Next base: position 9,910 of record CACYHG010000022.1, on the reverse strand, counting down.
ACAGCATCACCTATTCCGGCAACGGGGAACCCACGCTGCATCCGGAGTTCGGAGCCGTGACCGACGGGCTTATGCGGCTTAGGGACAAATATTTCCCCAAGGCTATAATCTCTTGCCTCTCCAATTCCACCCAGCTGCACCGTCCTGATGTGGTGTCCGCCCTCCGGAAGATGGAGAACCCGATGCTGAAACTGGATGCCGGAACAGAGGAGATGTTCAAACGCATCAACCAGCCTTTTGTGGATCTGGATGTTGAGACAGTAACACGGCAGCTGGAGCAGTTTGAAGGCAAACTGACAATCCAGACCCTGTTCCTGCGCGGCACGACAGACGATGGCGCTACTGTGGATAACACCACGGAGGCGGAGGTCTCCGCCTGGATTGAACGCATCCGTCGTATCCATCCGCATACTGTAATGCTCTATCCGATTGACCGCGAGACTCCTGCGCGCAAACTTGTGAAGGTTGGTCCCGATGTGCTGGAGCCGATTGCCGAAAAGGTCCGTGCCTTGGGCATCACCGCCAAAGTCTATTGAAATGACGGAAGAGATTGTGCCGTTCCAGTTAGTTACGCTGGAGAACGACGAAAACGTAATGCCTTTGGTTGAGGCGGAACTGAACGGATTCCCTATCCGTCTGGTGGTGGATACCGGCGCTTCGCATACTTGCCTGGACAAGAGTGCTGTCCGTCGCTGCATTCCATCCGCATTGCAGCGGAAGCGGTTTTCCGTCCGTGAGGAGGATTCTGCTGCCGCCGATACGGTCATGGGGCTGGGCGGACGTCGTTTGTCCCATGTGCTGTGTATGGTGAACGGCTTGAAAATCGGCAATCTGGTTATTTCAGATTATCGGGTGGTGGCAGTACGTCTCACCAATATCAACAAGATGTTGCGTTTTATAGGCCAGGAGCCAATCGATGGTTTGATGGGTTGCGATTTGTTGTCGCAGTACCATGCCAGTATGGATTTCGGAACAATGACAATCAGTTTTTGCCGGTAGCAGATGCAAAGGCGTTAGTGGGCCGATGTGGTTGCGTCTTTCTTACAGCGTGTCCGTTGCCGGAAGGCTGAATCGTTCCCCCGTGTGATGAGTGTAAGTATGTAGGGATGCAGGTTGTAGTTGCAGGGTTGATTCGTTGGATCCTTCCGGCTCAGACACAGCACTATGGCTTTTCTGCAACAGGTGTTGTGTTTACTTTAAGCATCTGTTTCCCGAAGAAAATGAGTGTGAGCAGCAACATGGACACTACGATGAAATTCACCATGATATAGATTCGGTTAAAATAAACGTGTGTCATATTGTGCGTGTCATGGGGAGGGGTCTTTCCATAATAGATGTCCAAGGATTCCTGTATCCAATCTGTTAATCCGGAAAGTTCGCACCGATGTGCAAATTCCTTTTCAAATTCTGGATCGAACATAAAGGGGTATCCATTTTCATCCATGACATAGTCTTGAGGATGTCCGGCAAACAGGATTCCGTCAAACAGGCTTCCCATTGTGTGCTGTTTCCAATTATGCGGGGCGGTCTTGTTTGTGAAACGCTTCTCTTCAAGAACACTTCCCTTTATAGGAACCACAAAGAAATCTCCAACCTCTTTTGCTGCGGAATACCATAACCTGCCTTCCGGGAATGTATGCGTTTTGTGGCTTGAGCCGATATCTGATGCCGGCTGGTAGAGCGTTCCGATTTTTCCGGGGAAATGTTCCTCTGTGTAGTCAGCAAAGTATTTGGTGTGGTACCCTGAATGGCGGATGCAATGTATTTGATTAAAAATCAACAGTGCCTTTCTCTTTTCAGGATGCTTTGCAAGTTGTTGCCGATACCCATTGGTAAAGTTTGCAGCCATGATGCTGTCCCTTTCAGGCATCAGGTTCCAGTAAATATCCGGATCATTTTCCATCTTATCCCAGACATTTGCCATGTCACAGCCGTGAATTCTGAACTGGTGCAAGGAATCGTGGGACGTGTTGAACTGTTGGGCCCGGATAATGAAATCATAGATGCCCTTGGCAAACCACGAAGGCCAGACGGAGCATTGCCGGATGATGTGTGCCGCAGCTTTTGCCCTGGCGCTGTCTGTCTGGTAGTCGCTTTGCAGGAATGCATCCAGCGAATCCTGCATGTCGCAGTCGATAAGTTCCACGTATATGTCACTGACCGTTTCTGCAAACCGCTCATTCAGGATTATGTGGCTGAAATAGTCCCATTGGAGGCAATCGGGATGTTCGCGTTCAACCAGAAACACCATGTCATATTTTTCAAACATCTGCCTCAAATATGTTTCCGGTTCTTGTTGTCGTTTTCGGAAATCCTTGATGTAATGCTGCTTTTGTATAAGTGGTGTTGGAGGGAAAACCGGCATGGCGTTGTATGCATTAAAACCGTGTTGTCTGCGGATGGAATACATTCTCACCGGTTCATAGACCAACAGGAATATCAGTATCCCGAACAATCCAAAATAGATGGGTTTGCGGACGCTATGGTCTGATGTGACCACTGTTGCAGAACCCAATTGTTCGCAGAGGCTTTTTTTGTGCCGTATCAGAAAGACTGTTTCAGCAAGCATGAGAAGAAGGAACCATACCGAGGCACAGAGCATCCGGCTGTTCTCTTCCCAGATATGGTCAAAGTTTGTGCTGTAGAACTCATATTCCGTCATTTTGTACAACCAGTTCCAAAACCGGACATATAAAAGTCTGTGTGGTAGGGAGAACAATATTGGCATCAGTGTGCTCGCTGCGATTTTAAGGGCCAAGTATTGCCATTTTCCTCCTTTAATCTGCAGATGGAACATGTACTGGAACAGGCTGCATCCGAAAAACAGATGGCAGATAATCCAATAGGCTCCGATGCAATACCAGATAAATGTGATGTTGCTGCAATGGAAGGGTGGGGCCGTGATGGCCAAAATCATATTGGCGAACAGATAGGCTGTCAGGATGTCGGCCAGTAAAGCGATTCCTCTTTTAATTATGCTTGCTTTCATGGATGGTATGTTGGTTATTCAATATAGTATTTTTGTGTCGCAGGTGGTGCATAGGGGCAGCGCGGATCCGGCAAATCCCAGTATTCGTCACCGTAGGCCTCAATCACCATCTTCCAGCAGACACCGGATTGCTGGTGGCAGGGGTCAAATTGCGGGCAGATGTGGCAGGCACTGGTTTTCCTGAAAGTTTCCTGGGAGAGGTTATAGAGCTCAAGAGCTTTCTTGGATTCCCATATTTCCATCAGGCTTTGTTTCCGGACATCTCCGATAATGAATCGCGGGTTCCAGTACAGTTCTTCACAAATTGTGACCTTGCCGTCAGGAAGCACGTAAAGCATGTTGATGTTGCCGGGACAGCGGGTGCGCTTGGGGTAGACCCGCGCCTTCTCGTCCACGGCGGCGCAGTGCTCCCTGCTGTCCAAAAGCCCTTGACAGCCGATTTCACATTGTTCCCTGTAGGTCGCTGCCATGGATTCAACCAACGCTTCTATTTTCTCCCATTGTCTCCGGCTGGTCCGGTATCCGATGAAATCCTGCTCTGACTTGTACAGGCTGTTTTCTGCCGGCGCAATGCTGATGGAGGTGATGTTTTTGTGAGCGGAGAGGTTCAGTATCAGCTGTTCCACCTGTTCGGGTTTGTCGTTGTAGCTTGTGATGACAGACTTTACCTTCACCGCTATCCCATGTTTTTCCAATGCGTCTAACGACCTTTTCAGCCGCTCAAAATAGGAGGATGGCACATTCAGCATCTGCTGCATTAAGGCGGCATCCCAGCAGTCGATGGAGAACTGCAGCTCTGTCATTCCGCACTCCTTCAGCTGGAGAATCCTCTCTTCTTCCAAAGGGATTTTTGTGGAGAGGTATGGATGATACCCCATTTGGTGCAGGGTCTGAAGTATGGTCTCTATTCCAGGATAGAGGAAGACCTCTCCGCCTGACAAATCGATGGACAGGCAGCCGAAGTCGTGCGCCTCCTGGATGAGTTCCAGCCATTTTTCTGCAGGCAGCGGCTGCTCCACACGATGCTGGTTGTCCGCATAGCAGTAGATGCAGTTGGTGGCGCATCTGTTGGTCAGCATCAGGGTGACGGTTGTGGGGATCCGGCTCCGCATCCGGGAAAAGTCCCATTGCCGCACCGGAATGGCGAAGGCTTCGGGTTCCGGCAGGTCGGTGCGCGGCTCCCCGTCGCATTCGATGATGAAGTTTTTGGGTATCCAGTTGCTGCTTGTCTCTTCAAGAATCTCTTTGTCACTGAAATGCAGTGCTGTCTTTTCCATGTTGTGGATGCATGGATGAAGGAATTTTTCCAGCACATCCTGTTGGATGTGCATTTCATTTACAATCTGCTGTATGGTTTCATGATAAGTCTTTGAACCGTCCCAGTAGGCGAAGATGCTGGCATAAAGTGGCGATACCAGTTGGGTGAAGTTGTCGTCCACCTCCGGATGGGATCGGAAGGTGGGCCATCCCTTACTGTTGAATATGAAAGCGCAGTGCCGGTCAGCCAGCAGCGTGTAGGCCGGGTTGATCTGGTATTTCTTTTTGGGTTCGATATCTGGTGTCATCTTGCGTGTGTTTTGGTAAAATGGGATGTGCGAATGTTCGCACATCCCTTTGGACGGACTTATTTGCCTTTCAGTTTGGTGCCGCAAATGTAGATGTAGGTTTTGTTAGAGGTGCATGTTTTGCATGATTGTTCGCAAGACTGCACGACTTCCAAATCGCCACAGAGGATGTCATCCGGACCGGAAACGGTCACACCGGTTCCCGTTGCGGGATCCATCCAGAAGGAGGTTCCACCGACAATCTGGTTCATTGCATTGGCATCCAGTTCAAACTTTTTGGTCAAGTCCACTGCGTTTTCTTTTTTGTTCTCTCTGTTTTTCATTTTCTTGGAATTTAAGGTTAGAGTTTTACTTTATTCCCGTATGTTTGTGCCCTGCTCCACACGGAAGAGCGTATGTTCCCGACATAGCCTTTCCGGAATGGTGGCGGTCTTTGTCTCCGGCGGGTTAGTGCGGATAGGGAGATTCCCGACCGTACTGTTCCGTTGTGTCACTGCGAATGGCGGCACGTGATCGCAGTGACGTGGGTTAGGTGAATTTGTTAAAGCCTGTCCACAGGCAGATGGTTGCTTCCATTTCAGGTTAGTGTGATGTTTGTCGGCGTTTTGTCATTTTTTACGATGACAATTTTTATGCGCCAAGAGGTTTCTATTCCGTTACTTTTTATCATTTCCGTTTCATTTTCTTTTTTGCAAATGTAAATCAGTTTTCGCACTTTTTCCTTTTTTTGCAGAAAAAAAAATGTTTTTATATAAAATGCTGTTTATTAGTGCGGAATATGAAACAACGAAGTTTTTTCCCAAAAAAAAGGCTTGATTTTGGTCTTCCTGCTGCGGCGGAGTGACGGAAAAATGGAAGATTTTTGGCGGCTTTGTGGAAAATTATACAGTCATGCAGCCGGTGAAGCCTTGGAAAAGATGTAAAGCAATTATCATTAGATGTAAATGATACGCTTTACAATTGTGCAAAACTCTGCCATAATCTGTCGTCGGGTAGCGGCGCTTCAATCCTGATGCAGGAGCCGGTTACCGGGTGTTTGAAACTGATGCTGCGGGCATGCAGGCAGATGGAACCGTCCGGATTGGAACGAGGAGCGCCATATTTCAGATCGCCCTTTATGGGACAGCCGATTGCGGCCAATTGCGCCCGAATCTGGTGGTGCCGTCCTGTCTTCAGGGCAATTTCCAGCAGGAAGTACCGTTCGGACGTGCCGGCCAGCCTGTAGTCCAGCTCCGCCCTGCGATACCCTTCCCGTTCATTCTCGGAAACGTATGTCCGGTTCTGACCCTCATCCTTGCGCAGGTAATGCACCAGTGTGGCTTCCGGAGGGACGGGGCGGTTCTGGACTATTGCCAGATACTGTTTGCCGAAGTCCCGCGACTTGACAGCCTCGTTCATCCGTGCGAGAGCCTTGGAGGTGCGTGCGAAAAGCACCACGCCGCTGACCGGACGGTCGATTCTGTGGATGACCCCGCAGAACACATTGCCCGGTTTCCGGTATTTTTCCTTAAGATATGCCTTGACAGTCTCGCACAATGGGGTGTCGCCGCTCCTGTCCCCCTGTACTAGCTCGCCTGCCGCCTTGTTGACGGCAATCAGATGGTTGTCTTCGTACAATATGCGTTGCGGGTCCATCTATTTGAAACCGATTTGGTTGTCCGGGTCCACCGCTTTGCCATCCACCCAGTATTCAAAAACAGTTTCCGGAATGTCGTTGCGGGTGTAGGCGACGATTTGTCCGCTTCGGACAGATTCCCCCTTGCGCACAATTGTGTGCTGTAGCTGGCGGTATACGCTGATGCGGTTGTCTGGATGCTGGATTAGGATTGTATTGTTATCCGCATGGATGATGATGCCGTTTTCAACTGCGTGTATGGGCCGGTTGCCTGTGGTGGAAATGGTGATGCCGTGGTTTTCCGAGCTGAACGGGACCGATACGGTTCCGGAAACCGGCTGGAAAAGCAGATGCCTTTCCGTTTGCCGCCCCCGTTTGACGGAAAGGGTCTTCTCCGGCTGCTGCTGCCATTGGATTGCCATCAGCGCGCTGTCCTCTTTCGAAAATGCGAAGGCGTTTGCGGATGTTTTCCCTTTTGGGCGTCCCTCCTGGCTGAAAGCGTTGCTGTCGGCGGAAAAGTCCCCGTCAATGACCGACCGGATGTTGCGGACATAATCCTCGTATGCCTCCATCCGGTTCGTAAGCGAGTCGATCTGCATGCGCAGCGTGAACAGCTTCCGCGAGGTGCCTGCACTTCCGTAGCCTGGTATGTATTCGCGTAGCGGTGTGAATGCGATCAGCAGCGTTGTGAGCGCAATGAGCAGGATGGCGGTCAGTGCGGCGGCAACCAGGACATGCCATCTCGAAAGCTCCAAGGACAATTTTTCCTCAAACGCCTTGTTGCGGACAATCAGCTGGTATTTGTCGCGCATCCATTGGCGGAAGGCTGTCCATTTGTTCTCCCATCGCTCCTTCATGCTAATAAATATCCGTGAACTTCAGATGTCCGGTGTGCCTCCCATAAAAAAGGCTGTCTCTGGAGACAATTGACAAATCCCTGAAAACGGCTCTTTTAACCCCTTTTGAGGAGAAAATTCCGATTCCGTTGCCGTCTTCCTTGCCGGCTTTCCAGTCAGCTTCCGAGGCATAGCTGTGCAGGTTCGTATAGCCGATTTTCTCCTGATTCATGCCTGTGCCGACGGTGCTGGCCTGGATGTATTTGAGCAGGTCGATGCCGCCTTTGTACATGGTGAGCACAATCGAGTCGGTGTGGCGCGATACCACTGCCGGGTCATTTTTTATCCCTTGGGCGACTTTCCAGTAGAATGTCTCCCCGTTATATGGGATGGCCATCTTGGGCTGGTTGTTGAAATCTTTTCCGATGTTCCATTCCACCGGTTTGCCTTGACGTTGTGTGCCGTCTTTCAGCTTTTCGGTGTAGTGGTAGGTGAAGATGGCTTCGTAGCAGGCCGGACTGACGCCTGATTTGTTCTTGTATTTTACCTGCAGGTCGCTTTCCGGAAAGGTGATTTCCCTTGAGCTGTTCAAAATAGGGTAGGTGATGTAGATGTCTCCGACCAGCGGGGTCTCGGCAATGACAATTTTGTTCGTGTATCTGTTCCGGATATGCAGCCTGTAGCTGTAATTCAGGTTCAGCTTTGCCGTGGCGCGGTAGAGGCATTGTTCCGGATAGCTGAAGAGTCCGGAATCCTTCGGGATAGCGGTGGTCGTGTCAAATGGGATGGTGCGCACCAGCTTCTCCCCGTTGTATTCCTCCATCCATACCTCGATGCTGTCCGCATAACAATAGTAGTGCGGATCCTTTGCCGCCTCGTAGGCGCTCCCTTCCGTAAGGAACCCTTTATATATTTTAATGTAATGGTCCGAAGCGTCCGGATCGAGCAGCCCGTACACAATGGTCACCTCCTCCCGTTTTGGGGAGTTGACGCTGAAATCCCTCTTCTCGCATGAGGCGAACAGCAGGCATATCAGCATGGTGTATAGGAGGCGGCGTCTTTTTTTCATTGGTTGTCTGTTCTTAGTATTCGTCTTCCTGGAAAAAGAAATCCTCCTTGGAGGGGTAGTCCGGCCACAAATCCTCCATGCATTCGTAAATCTCATCCTCATCTTCAATCTCCTTGAGATTTTCCACCACCTCCAGCGGGGCGCCGGATCGGATGGCATAATCTATCAGTTCGTCCTTGGTGGCGGGCCATGGTGCGTCTTCCAATTTTGACGCCAGTTCAAGTGTCCAGTACATCTTGTAAGTTCCTTTTTGCTATTTCTATTAATTAAAGTATTAATTAACAATTATTTAATTGTTAAAAACAAATTTTGCAAAAGTACACATAAAATGTGTAGGTTTCATCTTTTGGACATTTTTTTTCTCCTTTATGGCGAAAAAAATTCAAAATGTTAATTATATTATTGGTTTACAATTATTTTTAGAGTGTCCAAATCTAACCGGATCCGAATCCATGTCTCCAGTTGCTTCATGGTGGTGGCATTGGGCCTGCTGCTCCATGTCAGCAATGCTGTGGGCAGGGTGTCGTTTGTCAGGGTGTGCGGGTCGGTGTAGATGGAGTTGTTGATCGAGAAGCTGGATATGAATGGGTATTGTGCAGATATCTCCTTGGCAATCTGTCGCGAGAGTGTGGAGTCCGCATTGACCATAAGCAGCGAATTCTTCAGTTTTACAATTGTGGAGTCTTTGCTGACAATCTGTTGGTTCTTCTGGTCTATTATCTTCTCGAGCACATCGGTCTGCATGTTTGCATTGACGATGCTTTCCGTCTGTTTGATGACGAGGTCGGTGTTTTTGATGCCGAAATCGTTCATCTTCTCCTGCAGGACGGCGATTTCCGTTTTGTCCAGTTCCTCTCCGATCAGGGAGAGTGTGAGGGTTGAGCGTTTGTTGGAGAATTCCTTCTGATAGTTCAGTATTTGTGTGTTGGCGAAGATGCTTGACTTTTGTATTTCAGTGAGGAATCGGGATGTGTTGTTCTGGAATGATGTCTTCTTGACCATTTGTATGGCCATGAAAATACTGGGTGTCAATACAATGATTGAAAAAGCGGTGATGATTCGCCGCACAATGCGCTGCCGGATGGGATCCATGTAGGATTTGTATGGGAAATGCAGGTAGCGTACAATGATGAAGGTGGAAAGTGCGATGAAGAAGGCGTTGATGAAGAAGAGATAGAATGCTCCGAAGAAATAACGGGCCTGTCCGGTGCCGAGACCGTAGCCGGCAGTGCAGAGCGGCGGCATCAGGGCGGTGGCGATGGCCACTCCTGATATGACGGTGATGGACTGCTTTTTCTGTGATGTGGCCACAATTCCTGCCATTCCGCCAAAAAAGGCGATCAGGACGTCAAAGATGGTGGGGGAGGTGCGGGCGAGCAGTTCGGACTGGGCTTCGCTCAACGGTGAGAGGAAGAAATAGACTGATGAAGCCAGCAGACTGATGATTACCATGATGCCCAGGTTTTTGAGCGATTTTCTCAGCAGCTCCACATCCATTATGCCAACGCCCAACCCAATGCCGTTGATGGGGCCCATCAGCGGGGAGATTAGCATTGCGCCGATTATTACGGCGGTGGCGTTGATGTTCAGTCCGACAGATGCGACGATGATGGCCAGTGCAAGAATCCAGATGTTGATGCCTTTGAATTCCACCGCGGTGCTGATGCTTTGGATGGTGGCCTCATAGTCGGTGTCCTGTTCGATGTGTGCCAGCCGTATTATTTTTTTCCAGAACGAGCGCCAGATTATTTGGGTGTGCTCACCGATGGACTGCTCCTTTTTTTCCTCCTCAGGGAGTCTCTGTTCAAAATTTGTCATGGGCGTTGTTTTGTTATG
>CACYHG010000021.1 GCA_902774175.1 uncultured Bacteroidota bacterium | reverse complement strand
GGAAAACACCAACTTTTCGTTGTATTCCACCACATTAATTTGTCCTCCAAGACGATAGTCCTGATGAGCGATTGCATTATTGATGGCTTCGCGGATGACATATGGCTCGTAGGTGTCAATCTCTTCGGGGAACAAGGTTTGAAACTCCGGGTTAATGAAAACTCTCATACACTCAGCTCTTAACCGAACAAATCCTCAAGCGTCACTACCTTTTGAAACCGGCCCGAATATTCGTTACGCTCAACCCCATACGTGGTCACCAGCACCGAAATCACTGGCTTCGAATTCCCGGTAAATTCCATCGTGCGTCGGATTCTCTCCTGCACTTTTTCGGCATAGTCCCGTCCCACCAAGAACCTGCCCTGCGTGAACTTCATCTCGCACAGGCAAATCTTCCTATCCTCACGGTCAATCACCAAATCTATCTGCATCCCCCGCTCCGTCTCCGTGCCCGGCACCACCCACGACGACTCCCTCGTGGTCACGTCACCGATGCCTAAGGCATTCTTGATTTGCCTGATATGCGCACGGCACACATCCTCAAACGCATAGCCCGACCAAGCCAGCATCGTAGGCGAGTTGAACGACGATTGCCAGTAAGTGGTCGCATCGCGGTTGTCCTTCACGTGTTTCAGATAGAACATGCAGAACGGGTCTGTCAGCCTGAACTTGGCCTTGCTCTCGCCAAACGGCACGTAAGGCGTCACAAACGTGCTCTTCTCCAGTGCCGACAGCATCCGCGTCAGGCCTCCACCCGTGGTGAACCCGCACTTCTGTGCAATCTCCTCACGCGTATAGCCCGACCGTTTCCCAGCCAGCAGCGTCACTATCTTCTGCAACTCGCCCGGATGCGTAAACTGCGACGAGAACAGCCTGTCAAACTCATCCCGCAGCGGAGCCTGCCTGCCGTAAAGAAGCGCATCGAAATTCTGCGGCACACTCATCCCCCGCCTGAACTGGTCCAAATAATAAGGGATACCGCCAAAGGCCATATATGCCTGCACGATGTCGTACTCATCCATCGCATAACCGCCCTCACGGAAAAATTCCCTGCACTCCTTCAACGTGAACGGCTCAACGGGTATCGACAGTGTCACACGGCCATACATGCCCCCTTTGCCGTCCACCAGTTTGTCAAGAATCCACGATGTGGCGCTTCCGCACACCACCAGTTTCACGTCCTTCCTTGCCAACACCCAGTCGTTGCAGAAATGCTCAAAAGCCGGCATGAAGTTAGCCCTCGGAGTGTCAAGCCACGGCAGCTCGTCCAAGAACACCACTCGTGCCTCATCCTCCTTGCTCTTCGTGTCCAGCAGTTGCTGCAGCATGTGGAAAGCCTCAAACCAGTCCACAGGAACGGGTTCGCCAGCTGGCAGCCCATACGAGCGCAGCGAGTAGTGGAACTCCTTCAGCTGAATCTTCAACAGGTTGCGCTTGGGTTTCAGTTGTTCGTTCACAGGCGACACGGCCGTATGCTTGAAGGCATACTTGTTCTGGAAAAACTCATTCACAAGGAATGTTTTCCCTACTCTGCGACGTCCGTACACCGCAACAAACTGTGCCCTATTCTTCTCAACTGCTTCTTGCAGAAGCTCTTGTTCTAATTTACGACCTATCATAACATGTCGTTATTTGGCCACAAAGATATAAATTTTATCCAATTTGGCCAAATATCGATATTTTTTATTATCTAACCAAGAAAACATCTATCAACTATCAATTGTCAACTAAAAAATCAATCATAGAATTCATCTTCTTACTTTTCCCTGTTTAGGCTGTTTCGGGAAAGAGACACTTTGGTTTCTGCTCCTTGAGCTATCATCGGTCCGAAAGTGGCCGTCAAGATTTTTTCAATGAGCCGTTCCTGTATTTCGTCTATCTCCCAGCTGTTTGGGCTTCCTTGGCATTCTGAAGCATTTCTACCTGCCGTAAGGCCTGCTCTCGTGTAGCTCGCGACGACGGACGCCCCAATAAGAGCCGAACCTGCCGTGCAGAGTCCCGCATGCTCTGGAATAGTGAATATATAAAAGTTTGTCGTTCCATTTTGTATAGTGTCCAGTCTATATTGGCTTGCTTTTTTTTTGGGGGGGGTAATTCATGAATTTAAATATTAAGTCCCCTTAAAAAACCACCTTCTGTACTCAGCCTACCCGAACAGGACGGATTGTCCGAAGTTGGACGCGGATTTACGCAACCCTGAAATCAATTAACTCGTCTATCTTACATATCCGACAGGCTGAAACATCGGGTTTCAATCTCGTACTTGCTGAAGTATTTGTTGCGCAATAGATCAACCTTTTCATCAAAAGGCTGCTTCTTGAAATTGCGCTTGTCACGCTTCACTTCAGCAATGAGAACTTTGGGACTACCATAATATACCGCCACAATATCCACTTCGTGCTGATTGTTGTCGTTCTTTTTGCTCCTGCTGCCCTCCCACCAAGATCCGATTTGCATAATCGACAACTCTTCGCACAACTTATCCTTGAAATAGGCCTCCAACTCCTTCCCTGAATAAGTCGGATAATCTTGAATAACAATATCCTTTAATCTTTCCCACTGACCCGTCTGGATCAGATTCTGGTGCTTCACGATATAACGGAACCAAAACCTCAAAAAGTGATCCTTAATCTCATATCTGACCGTCTGAGAGCCTGGTTTTGACATAATCGGCCGTTTTTTGCAAACCATATCGTAGTCCTCTTCCAAACGCTGAATAATCCCGCCAATACTCTGCACACCCGTCATTTGTGCAATACGAGAACTCTCTGTTACTCCATTCGCTATGGCAGACAATACCGAATAGTAAGTTCCATACTGCTTGCCCATCTCCTGTATCAGAACAACATTCCCTTCTTCAAGAAATAAAGAGTTTTCACTGCACATCCGCTCCAAAATGCGCTGCACATTCACACATCCGTTATCCATCAAGACTTCCACATACTTAGGCACACCGCCTGTCGTGGAATATAGTGCCAAAAGGTCGTCATTTGTATAGTTGGGATTGTAGTCTTTCAATATCTGTTTCAGCACACTCGGAGAAAACGGCTTGAGCCTGATGAGGCCGGATGCTCTTCCATAAAGCGGTTCTTTATAGTCCTGAAATATACGGTGCATCAAGGTGTAAACGGATCCGCTGATGAGCAGATTAACATGGGTGTTGTCCTTGGTCTGGTCCCAAATGTTTTGAACTTCGCTAAATACTGCAGGATTAATGTTGTAAAACTCCTGAAATTCGTCAAGTATCAGATTGAAGGAGGTGGTCTTTCCATATTCCATACAAAGACGGAAAAACTCACGGAATGATGAAATGCCCTCTGGTATAAAAATGCCGAGTGACCGTCTGGCCTCCTCCGAAAACTGGTTGCAAAGCGTCGTTTCGTTGTTGCGGCTAACAAACAGATAGAGCGTTGGTGTGGTTTCACAACTCTTCATAATCAGCTTGGTTTTGCCGATCCTACGTCGTCCTGTCACCACAGTCATCTGCGAACTGACAGAAAAAGCCACATTTCTAATTCTATCTAACTCGTTGATTTCTTTCTGCCTGTCGTAAAACTTCATATATTAAATTTTCGCAGCTGTTATTTTCGCAGCAGTTATTTTTCAACATTAAGTCCCCTTTAAAAACCACCTTCTGTACTCAGCTTACCCGAACTTGACGGATTGTCCGAAGTTGGACGCGGATTTCCGTAACCCTGAAATAATAAATACAATTAATTTTCATGAAAAAATGTTTCAGGGTTACAGTTTTCTCCGCGCAATTTAACGGCATAGGGGTGTGTTGTTATTTTAAAGTGGAATCAATAATTACATCTCCTCCAACGACAGTCCGCCAATTTTTACTTCCTGACCGCGAAACAGATGACGTTGCATCATCTCCACCTTCTCTTGCAACCTCGCAGGATTATATCTCTGATGGTTCCGCTTCACCTCGTATGCCTCCACTTCTCCATCAAGCGTCTGGGTAACAATATCAATCTCAAATTCATCCTTGTTCCCTTTCGCATTTACACCACCACTCTGCCACCAACCACCGATGGTCTTATAACGGTGCGACTCCATAAACTTCTGCCTGAACCAACGCTCCAAACTGATACCCGAGAATGTAGAATAATCATTCCGCATAATCTGCTCCAAGGCCGGCAGGTTACCTATCTCAATCAACGAAGTGTAGCGGTGAATATAGCGGAACCAGAAACGGAAAAAGTTGTCCTGTATCTCGTACCTCACTGTCTGGCTACCACTCCTCGCACCCACAGGACGTTTCTTCTGTATGATACCATATTTCTCCTCCAATATTTTCAGCTGGCCACCAAGAACCTTTACACCCAACGAAGCTTCAATCTCGCTCTGCGTCACATCACCGTGCGCTATCTGGTCCAGGATGCTGAAATATGTGCCATACTGTTTGCCGAACTCCTGGATGAGCACCGAGCGGCCCTCGTTGATGAAGAAACTGTCACCACCTGAACACACATAGTGAATCATTTTCCTCATGTTCGTACAACGGTTGTTCATCAGTTGCTCAATGTAACGCGCCACGCCGCCTGTTATAGTCCATAAAGCCAGCAAGTCCTCATTTGTATAGTCCTTCTTGTAGTCACCCAATATCTCGCGCATCGTAGCAGTGGTGAATGGCTGCAATCTTATCGTACAGTCGTCACGTCCGAATAGAGGCTGTCCCTCGTCCTTGAATATCTTCTCCATCATCCGGAAGATGCTGCCCGACACAATCAGGCAAACATTCGTCTGCTTCTTGTAGCGATCCCACAATTCCTGAATGTCGCTGAATACATCGGAATTCACATTGTCAAATTCCTGAAACTCGTCTATGAACAGAGTGAACTTCTTCCGTTTGCCAATCTCTAACAACAGTTGCATCAGGCTTCTGAAACTCACAATTCCTTCGGGCAAATATTCGTCAAGTTTAGTGCGCACCTCCTCGCAAAATGTCCTCACAAGCGTTGCCTCCGCCTTGCGTCCCACAAAGAAATATAAGCCAGGTGCCTGTTCCTTGGTCTCCTCCATCAGGCGGTACACCAGACTCGTTTTGCCAACACGCCTGCGACCCGTGAGCACAACAAATCTGGAGCAGTCACTGAACGCTTGTTGCTGCATATCGTGCAGTTGGTTCATTTCTCGTTCCCTGTCGTAGAACTTCTTCATATCGTTCTTTTTTATCGCCGTAAAATTTACGGGTGTAAAATTTTTGCAATCAGCCTACCCGAACTTGACGGATTGTCCGAAGCTGGACGCGGATTTCCGTAACCCTGAAATAATAAATACAATTAATTTTCATGAAAAAAAGTTTCAGGGTTACAGTTTTCTCCGCGCAATACTACCGGCTTGTAGGCATATCCCCTGACCAACCGTGGCCTAGGTCCCAGTGCTCGTCACACACAAACTCAAAATACGGGAGTGAGAACTCTTTCTCCAATAATTCCGTCAACTCGTCCTGTATCGGCTCTGCCCAATGCCCTACCAGCACGATAAACTTGTCTATGGTCCATGTCACACGTCCACGAGGTATTTGGGTATAATCACCTTTGAACTTTGTTTCAGAGTGCTTTGCCTGAGCACGGAAATACTCTCTTGCCCAAACCTGGCGGTGCAACTGCGGATAGTTGATGAAGGGCTTCCCCTTTTCGGCAGCCTCCTCCACCTCGCGCGGTGTAAGTTCTTTTTTCCGCACCCCAAACAAGCTGTGATTCTCAGGGTCATACCAAAAGATACCCACACAAGGCATCTGCTCATCGAAAGACTTCATGTCGGCCATCTGAGCCTGACGTTCATTCTCGTTAAGATGTGTCATGTCAGGCGGTTATATATGCTCCTCCACACCGCGGAAATGGACGTTGAGCTCATGCAGGTGCTCCAAAAGCGCTCCGAGAGGCGTGCCCTCGGTCATCTTGGTAAAGGCGTTCACATCCTTGGGGAAGCACTTGCCGCCATATCCGAACTTGCCGTCCGGACCCGGCACGTAAGTGTGGGTGTCATTGATGTAACCGGAAAGAAGCACCCCCGTATGAACCTTGCGCCAGTCAGCCCCCATCTGCTCGCAGTATTCGCGGCAGGCGTTGAAATAGGTCACCTTATAGGCCCCGAACACATTGTGCATGTACTTTGTAAGCTCGGCCTCCAACGGTGTCATGACGGTGAACTTCTTGCCGACAAAAATTCTGGTGAGCAGGTCGTGCGCACCGGTGAACACCATTGTCTGTTTCTTGAAATCTTCAATATGCGTGCGCTCCGTAAGGAACTCCGGCATGTAGTGCACCTTATGCCCTGTCTCACGGGAAAGCCTTTCACTGGTGCCCGGAAGAATTGTTGTACGGACAAACACAGGCACATCGGGAAGTTTGGAAATCAGTTCCTTCATAAGCCGCAAATCCTGTGTGCCGTCGTCTTCGGTAGGTACGTGGATCTGCAGGAATGCAATGTCAATATTGCTCAAATCATCATTATAGCCCTTTGGAGGGTCGCTGATGAAAAGTTTGCACTCCGGATTGTTATGCTCCAACCAATCCTTCAAGGCTCCGCCCACGAAGCCGCATCCGATAATTCCAACGTTAATCATTCTGTTATACTGTTTTTTTTATTATGTACAATTATTTGTGTAAACTATATATGTCATTAATAAATTATTGTCCGCACCGGATATCCTTCACATCCTCGTCCCCCAACGGCACATAGGCTCCATCCTTGCATTCAAGTATCACCGTGCCGCTTTCAAGACACTCAAGGGAATGCCACTGCCCCTTGGGAACGCTCAGGCCGACAAGGTCGCTGCCCGGGGCGACGATGAAGGTATCGGTCACATTCCCATTCTCGTCATAATATATCCACCGCACTTTGCCCCGCAGCACCACAACCGTCTCGGAACTCTGACGGTGCCTGTGGATTGGTAGCACAGTGCCGGGTTCAAGCGCATTGAGCATCCGTTGCGACAAATCTTCCGGACTGTTACGCAAGTCCAGATTCATCCGCAAGCGTGGCGAGGCCTTCGCTTGGGCCGTCAACGTGTCCAAAAGAGAGGAATCAAGCTTCATATTCCATCAGAATCATTTCCGCCACACCATTTTGTTCACAATGCCGGTGTAGCTCTGTATAATCTTTACCACCTTTGTGCTGACATTCTCATCCACATAGTCGGGCACTGGGATGCCGTAGTCACCGTTACGGTTCATCTCAACAGCGCAATCGACCGCCTGCAACAGGGATTTGTCATCAATGCCGGCAATAAAGAAGCAGGCCTTGTCAAGGGCTTCAGGACGTTCGGTGCTGGTACGGATGCAGACCGCCGGGAAAGGATGTCCGACGCTGGTGAAGAAACTGCTCTCCTCCGGCAGCGTACCGCTGTCGCTCACCACGGCAAAAGCGTTCATCTGAAGGCAGTTGTAGTCATGGAAACCCAATGGTTCATGTTGGATGACACGAGGGTCAAGTTTAAAACCTGAAGCCTCCAGACGTTTGCGGCTGCGCGGATGACAGCTGTAAAGTATCGGCATGTCATACTTCGCAGCCATTTCATTGATGGCGTTGAACAACGAGAGGAAATTCTTCTCTGTGTCAATATTTTCTTCGCGGTGGGCACTCAACAGGATGTATCTGCCCTTTTCAAGGCCAAGACGTTCATGGATGTCAGAAGCCTCAATTTCAGCCAGATTGTCATGCAGAACCTCCGCCATTGGGCTGCCGGTGACGTATGTGCGCTCCTTGGGCAGGCCACAATCGGCCAGATAGCGACGGGCGTGCTCGCTGTAGGCCATGTTCACATCGCTGATTATGTCGACGATGCGGCGGTTTGTCTCCTCCGGCAGGCACTCGTCCTTGCAGCGGTTGCCAGCCTCCATGTGGAAGATGGGGATATGCAGCCGCTTGGCTCCTATCACGCTGAGGCAGCTGTTGGTGTCACCCAATACGAGAACTGCATCCGGCTTTATCTCCACCATAAGCTGGTAGCTTTTGGCGATGATGTTGCCCATGGTCTCTCCCAGATCGTTGCCGACCGCATCCATGTAAACATCAGGGTCTTCCAGTTTCAAATCCTTGAAGAACACTCCATTGAGATTATAGTCATAGTTCTGGCCGGTGTGTGCCAGAATGCAGTCGAAATACCGCCTACATTTGTTGATGACCGCCGCAAGACGGATTATTTCCGGCCGTGTTCCGACGATGATGAGAAGTTTCAGTTTTCCGTTATTTTTAAAAGCTGCCATATTCCTACTATTTAACTACCGGCTCAAAGAACGTATCCGGCTTGTTCGGGTTAAACACTTCGTTACAATACATTACCGTGACCAAATCCTCGGTGTCACTCAGATTGATGATATTATGCGTGTATCCGGGAAGCATGTGGACAGCCTCTATCCTGTCACCGCTCACCTCCCATTCCAAAACCATTCCTTCCGGATCGTTCAGGGAACGCTGCTGGATAAGCCCATGCCCCTTCACCACAATAAAGAACTCCCATTTGGTGTTATGCCAGTGCTGTCCCTTTGTGATGCCAGGCCTGCTGATGTTTATGCTCACCTGTCCGCAGTTGGTAAGATGCACCAGCTCTGTGAATGAGCCGCGATCATCCACATTCATTTTCAGCGGATAAGCGACCTTTTCCTTAGGAAGATACGACAAATATGTGGAATAGAGTTTCTTGGCAAAACTTCCATCGGGAATTTCGGGAATCATCAGGCTTTTGGGCTGCTCCGCAAACTTGTACAGCAACTCCACAATCGCACCAAGTGTCACCTTGTGGGTCACAGGGCAGTGGCAATAGCGTCCGTCATCTTTCGCAACCACATCCAGGCCGTCAAACTCGCAGCGGTGCTCCTTTCCTTCCAATGCATCGAGCATTTCGTCCACAAGATCATCGATGTACAAAAGTTCCAGTTCCACCGACGGATCGTTCACCTGAATCGGCAGGTCGTTGGCGATGTTGTTGCAGAAGGTTGCCACCGCACTGTTGTAATTTGGGCGGCACCATTTCCCGAAAAGGTTCGGAAAACGGTAAATCAGCACCTTGGCTCCAGTTTCTTCCTGATATTTCAAGAAAAGCTCCTCACCGGCCTTCTTGCTGCGTCCATACTCCGAATTGCCGAAACGGCCTGTCAGTGAAGCCTGCTGCGACGAACTGAGCAACACGGGACAGGTGTTGCCGTTTTTTTTCAGAGTCTCCAGCAAAGTGGAGGCGAAACCGAAATTGCCCTCCATGAATTCGCTTTGCTCCTTCGGACGGTTCACACCCGCAAGATTAAAGACAAAGTCGCAGTCACGGCAATAGCGGTCAAGCTCATCCGGACGGCTGTCAATGTCATATTCATAAATTTCACCGACATTCAGCCCGGGACGGGTCCTGTCCTTGCCATCCCTAATGTTTTTCAATTGCGCACATAGGTTTTTGCCTGCAAAACCCTTCGCGCCTGTAACAAGTATCTTCATCACTTCGCGACGTTTGGTATTCCCTTCAGCTCATTCTGGATATACTCCAAAGCGGCAATCTTGGCCTTGGTCTCCTCAAGGTTCAGACGGACAGTGTTGTCGCTGTTGAACTCCTCAATTGTGGCCATCTTGACGTCGCCTTCACGGAAGTATTTGTCATAGTTCAGGTCGCGGTTGTCGGCCGGCACACGGTAGAAGTTACCCATATCCTCCGCCTTGGCGCACTCCTCCTTTGTGAGCAGCGTTTCGTACATCTTTTCGCCGTGGCGTATGCCGATAACCTTGATGTTTTCGGCTGCTGAGCCTGTCGAAGCAGAGCCTGTCGAAGCAGAGCCTGTCGAAGCACCCCACTGATGTGCAAACAGCTCGCAAACTGCCTCGGCCTGCGTGCGGATGGTGCATGCAGGAGCCTTCTGTACAAGAATATCGCCGTTCCGGCCATGCTCAAAAGCAAAAAGAACCAGATCCACAGCCTCTTCAAGGCTCATGATAAAGCGGGTCATCTTCGGCTCGGTCAGCGTGATCGGGCTACCGTGACGGATTTGGTCAATCCACAACGGGATGACCGAGCCACGGCTGCACATCACATTGCCGTAGCGGGTGCAGCAGATTTTGGTGTCTCCCGAATTGCGGCTCTTGGCCACGGCTATCTTCTCCTCAATGGCCTTTGTGATTCCCATGGCATTGATGGGGTAGGCCGCCTTGTCGGTGGAGAGGCAGATGACGCACTTCACACCAGCATCGATTGCCGCATCCAATGTGTTGTCCGTGCCGATAACATTGGTCTTCACAGCCTCCATGGGGAAAAACTCACAACTCGGCACCTGCTTCAGGGCGGCGGCATGGAACACATAATCAACACCCTTCATTGCATATTTCAGTGTGCTCCTGTTGCGAACATCTCCGATGTAGAATTTTATCTTGTTAGCCACTTCAGGCATTTTGGCCTGATACTCGTGACGCATGTCGTCCTGTTTCTTCTCATCGCGGCTGAAGATGCGGATTTCACCGATATCGGTTTTCAGGAAACGGTTCAGCACGGCGTTTCCGAAACTGCCTGTACCTCCCGTGATCAGGAGGGTCTTGTCCTTGAATACTGACATAATTATGTTGATGTTATTGTTTTATCTGACTATCTGATAATATTCCCTGTACCATTCGGCGAACTTCCGCAAACCCTCGCGCAACGTCACCTTCGGCACGAAGCCGAAATCACGCTCCAGCGCACTGGCGTCCGCATAGGTCAAAGGCACGTCGCCCGGCTGCATGGGCACCAGCTGCTTGTGCGCCTCAAAGTCGTAATCCTCCGGCAGCACACCGGCACGGACGAGCTCCTCCTGCAGTGTCTGCACAAAATCAAGCAGGTTCTCCGGCTGGCCACCGCCGATGTTATAGATGGCGTAGGGGGCCGTGGACACTTCGACAAGCTCAGTGTCCGGAACGACATGCTCAGTGTCCGGAACAGGAGGGGCCATCATTACTCGCACAATACCCTCCACAATGTCATCCACATAGGTGAAGTCGCGGCGGCAGTTGCCGTAGTTGTAAATCTGTATGGTCTCGCCTTTCAGCAGCTTGTTCGTAAAGCCGAAATAGGCCATGTCGGGACGGCCTGCGGGACCGTATACGGTGAAGAAGCGCAGCCCCGTTGTCGGGATGTTGTAGAGTTTGCTGTAACAGTGCGCGAAAAGCTCGTTGCTCTTTTTTGTGGCGGCATAGAGGCTCACCGGATGGTCCACATTGTCATCGGTGCTGAACGGGATTTTGGTGTTGCCTCCATAGACGCTGCTGCTGCTGGCATAGACCAGATGCTTCACCGGATGGTGGCGGCAGGCCTCCAGAATGTTGTAGAATCCGACAATGTTGCTTTCCACATAGGCATCCGGATTTTCAATGCTGTAGCGCACACCCGCCTGTGCGGCGAGATTCACCACAATGTCAAAGTGATATTTCTCAAAAAGACTCTCAATTAGTTTTTTGTCGGCAATATCGCCCCGAACGAACTTATAATTTAAAGTTGGATGTTTGGAATGTATGGAGGAGAGTTCATTCAGACGATATTCCTTCAAGGAGACATCGTAATAGCCATTCAGGTTGTCAAGGCCTATGATGGTGCCTTCGCCCATATCGGTCAAGAGCCGCCTGACGAGATTTGCGCCGATGAATCCGGCAGCGCCGGTAACAAGTATGTTCACAGGTTGTCCGCTCATAATTCTCCGTATCCTTCAGGGTTGTTCCTTTGCCAGTTCCAGCTGTCGCGGCACATCTCCTCCAATCCGTACTGCGCCTTCCAGCCCAACTCGCGCTCCGCCTTTGAAGGGTCCGAATAGCAACAGGCGATGTCTCCGCTGCGGCGTGGTTTGATTGCGTACGGCACCTTAATGCCGCTCGCCTTTTCAAAGGCATGCACAACCTCCAGCACCGAATATCCGCGACCTGTGCCAAGGTTATATACCGCCAGCCCGCAACCATTGCGCAGCGCCTCCAGTGCGCTCACATGACCTTTGGCCAGATCCACCACATGGATGTAGTCGCGCACCCCCGTGCCGTCCGGCGTGTCGTAATCGTTTCCGAAGACACCGAGTTCCGGACGTTTGCCGATGGCCACCTGGGTGATATATGGCATCAGGTTATTGGGTATGCCGTTCGGGTTCTCCCCAATCCGTCCCGACGGATGCGCCCCGATGGGGTTGAAATAGCGCAGCAGAACCACGTTCCATTCCGGATCGGCCTTCTGCATGTCGGTCAGAATCTGCTCCAGCATGCTCTTGGTCCAGCCGTAAGGATTGGTGCAGCTTCCCTTCGGGCAGTTCTCGGTAATCGGAACCTCCGCAGGGTCGCCGTACACAGTTGCCGAACTGGAAAAGATGATGTTTTTGCAGCCGTGCCGCCGCATCACATCCAGCAGGGTCAGCGTGCCAGTGATGTTGTTGTCGTAATATTCCCAAGGCTTTTCAGTGGACTCGCCCACCGCCTTAAGCCCAGCGAAATGGATGACCGCGTCGAAGCGCTGATGCGAAAAAATCTGCTCCAGCACAGCCCTGTCGCGGATATCCGCCCGATGGAACGGGATGCCGTCCGCATCACGTCCGGCCAGCAGCGCAGCACGGCGCAAGGCCTCCTCGCTGCTGTTGCTCAAGTTGTCAAGAACCTCCGCCTCATGCCCGGCACAAAGCAGCTCCACGACCGTATGGGAACCGATGAATCCGGTTCCGCCTGTAACAAGTATTCTCATTTTCATTAAGATTCGTTCATTGCCAGCCACCCGTCCGCACTGAGTGCGACAATGGCCTGATATTTCCCACGCAACGCGGGATAAGCCTTAAGGTAGGCGTCGCCCACCTCCCGCAGCACCGACTCTTCACGCTCCGGGTCGATGAGCGCGATGCAGCAGCCCTTGAAGCCTGCTCCGGAAAAACGTCCGCCGTAAATGCCTTCGGTCCGGGTCATGGCCTCATAAAGTGTTTTCAGCTCCGGGCAGCCGGTCTCCCAGTTACGGATGGATGACAATCCGCTTTCAAAGGAGAGCCTGCCGTAGGCTTCGATGTCGCCTTCCCGCCAGGCTATGGCTGCGCGTTCCACACGCTCCTGCTCCGTATACCAGTGCTCCGCCCGACGGCGCCACGGCTCCGGCAGCAGCTGTTTGTATTTCTCATAGGTTTCACGGGGCACATCACGCAGATTTGTTTCGCAGAACCTGCCATATTCCATCCCGGCATAACCCTTCAGGGCGTATGCGGCGGCACGGGCCTCATCCACACGCATGTTCAGGCCGCTGCCTGCCAAGGCACGTTCCAAACCACTGAAAAAGATGACAATCGAATAGGGCTTCATAGCATCCGAGGTCGGGATAAGTTCATAGCTACCGTCGCGGGTGTCGGCATACAGCAGCTGGTTTTCACGGGCGTACACCTCGCAGGACTGGTCGGTGGTGCCGACATTCACGCCCACGTAGTCACGCTCAGCTGATAGTGCGGCGGCAATCATCTCTTCCGGGGTGAGCCGTATCCCGTTCACACGCATAAGCGCGGTCAGGAATGCGATTGTCACTGCGGCGGAACTTGAGAGACCTCCGATGGGGAGGCTGCCCTCAACAACTCCGGAAAGGCCGGTATGCAACGGATATTTCCGTGCAAGGGCCAGCGTGGCTCCGCGCAGGTAATCCGCCCAGTCGCCCTGCCGGACCGGAGGCACATCGCCGACATGCCACTGCGCCCGTTTTTCAAACTGCAGAGACATCACCTCCACCACCCCGTTCTGTTTGGGATGGTAGGCGATATGGATGCCCTTGTCCAGCGCAAGGCCGGTGATTTTTCCCAGCCCATAGTCAGAATGCGCCCCGACCGGCACCACACGCTGCGGGCAGAACGACAACCCCTCCGGTGCATGGCGGTATGTCTCCAAAAACTTGTCCTGACACTTCATACTAAACCGGAACTATTCACGTATGCCTGCATATTGCCGGCAAACAGCCTCATAACTCTCCAATGTGCCGATGTCGTGGCGGCTGCCCGGCATCTCCATCGCATGTACCGGAACCTTAGTGCAGAGCCATGCCACAAAACTCCCCGGCGCATCGGTGCCGCAACCGTCGGCGACCGCCTCAGAGACGAGGCGCATATCATCACGCAAAAACCAGTAGAACGGCGGGCATGCCCAGTGGCTTTCAGGATTGGGGGATTTCTCGGTCATCCGCAGGATACGGTCGTCCGAATCCACAGTAACAACACCGGATTTGAGCAGCTTCTGCATGTCCGGCTGGTAAAAGCGCATCACACAGCTGGTCTGCTTGCGCTCCGCATAGCGGAGAAAATGTTTCAGCGAAAAATCCAACAGGTTGTCACCTGCCATCACAAACAAATCCTCATCCAAAGCCAGACTGTCCACGGCGAGCTGGAGGTCCCGGACTGCACCCAACCGTCCCTCATTGGTGATGGTCCCATCATCCAGCAGGGTTATTTTCTCCGGCCTCCCTTCAGCCCATTCACGGAAATGGGGCGCAAACTTGTGGTTGGTGACTACAACGTATTCCGCACTGCCGTCCGCCTGCGACACATCATCCAGCAGCCAGTCCAGGATGCTCCTGCCCTGAACCTTCAGCAGCGGCTTCGGGAAATTTTCCGTCAGCGGACGGAGCCGTGTGGCATAACCTGCAGCCAGAACAACTGTTTTCACGCCTTGAAAAAACTTGAAAAAATTAGTCCCTCTTGAAAATGTCGCGGGTGTAGACCTTGTCGGCCACATCGTCCAGACAGGCATCGTAACGGTTGGCGATTATTGCCTGTGACTGGCTCTTGAACTTCTCAAGGTCATTCACGACCAGACTGCCGAAAAATGTCACGCCGTCCTCAAGGGTCGGTTCGTATACGATCACCTTGGCACCCTTTGCCTTGATGCGCTTCATCACACCCTGTATGCTGCTCTGGCGGAAATTGTCGGAATTGGACTTCATGGTCAGCCGGTAAACACCGACAACCAGCTCCTGCTCCTTCCGCTCGTCCCACTGGGAGGAGGCGGCATAGTAGCCGGCCTTGCGCAGCACCTGGTCGGCGATGAAATCCTTACGGGTGCGGTTGCTCTCAACAATGGCGCTCATCATGTTCTGCGGCACATCCTGATAGTTGGCCAGCAGCTGCTTTGTATCCTTCGGCAGGCAGTAGCCACCATAGCCGAAGCTGGGGTTGTTGTAATGGGTGCCGATGCGCGGGTCAAGGCACACGCCCTCTATGATCTGGCGGGAATCCAGCCCCTTCATCTCCGCGTAGGTGTCCAGCTCGTTGAAATAGCTCACACGCAGTGCAAGATATGTGTTGGCAAACAGCTTGACCGCCTCCGCCTCCGTGCTGCCCATGAAGAGCACCGGCACATCCTGCTTTATGGCACCCTCCTTTATCAGAGCGGCAAACTGGTGCGCCCTCTCCTCCAGAAATGCGTCGCCCTGGGTATAGCCCACAATGATGCGTGAAGGATAGAGGTTGTCGTACAAAGCCTTGCTCTCCCGAAGGAATTCCGGTGCGAAAATGATGTTCGGCACAACCACCTTCATGCTGCCGTCCGCCTGACGCTCGCGGTATGAAAGCTTTTCGCGCACCGATTCCGTATATCCCACAGGAATGGTGGACTTGATCACCATCACCGCCTCCGGATTCACGGCCAGAACCTTCTCCATAACATCCTCCACGGCGGAGGTGTCGAAAAAGTTCTTGCGGCTGTCATAGTTGGTCGGAGCCGCAATAACCACAAAGTCGGCGTCGCGGTATGCCGACGCACTGTCCATGGTTGCTTGAAGGTCCAGCTCCTTGTGCGCCAGATAATCCTCGATATAGTCGTCCTGGATTGGGGATTTCCGATTGTTGACCATCTCCACACGCTCAGGCACGATGTCCACAGCGACCACATGGTGATGTTGTGCCAGCAAAGTGGCAATTGAAAGCCCCACATAACCTGTTCCAGCTACTGCAATTTTCATACTTGTATTCTTGTATTAAAATAAAACTAACTGTGAATTTGTTTGTTGTAGAACACGGCTTCGCCGTTGCCCGTCACATGGAAAACGAGGGCACAAACGATGTCCGAATTTGCAAAAATACTAAAAATTTGGATTGGAAACCGCTTTATTTGCAGCAAAAAATCTAAATTTTTTCCACATCCGCCACCTCGACCTCCACCATGGCGCAAAGCAGGTTTTGCAGGCGCAATACCAGACGGTGGCTGCCTCCGATACGGATAAGCTCACCTTCCAGCCCGGCCATGCTCCCATAACAGATGCGGACATTGTCACCCGGTGAGAAATATGCTGTCGAGACTGTCACCGGCTTGCTGCTCCGGTCCACCATGAACATGAAGGCCTCCATCTGCGCATCGGGGATGGTGACCGGACGGTGTGTGGACTTGTCTGCCATAAAGGAGCAAAGGCCATATATTCCCTGCAGCAGCGGCACACGTCGGGCATTGGTGGTGCGGATAAAGACCATTCCTTTCAGCAGCAGAACCTCCACGGTCTTCACCCTGTCGCTCCAGCGGCGCCGCTCCTTCCTGACAGGCAGGTAGCACTCCTCCCCAGCGGCCAGCAGGGCGCTGACCACCCTCCGCTCCTGACAGGAGCGGACGTAACCGACATACCAGTTTTTTTCCTCCGGCATAGGGGTTGCAACGGAACGGCCTACTCCGGCTTGTTTTTCAACTCATCTATCACCTTGAGCAGATACTGGCCGTACTGGTTTTTCAGCATGGGCTGCGCCAACGCGCGCATACGCTCCTCGTCAATCCAGCCCTGCCGGTAGGCGATGCCCTCCAGACATCCCACCTTCAATCCGGTGCGCTTCTCTATAACCTCAACAAAAGTAGAGGCCTCGCTGAGCGAGTCGTGTGTGCCGGTGTCGAGCCAGGCAAAACCGCGTCCCAATGTCTGCACCTTCAGGGAATGCTCGTTCAGGAAACATTGGTTCACAGAGGTGATTTCCAACTCCCCACGGGCGGATGGACGGATGTTTTTGGCAACTTCAACCACTTTGTTAGGATAGAAATAGAGTCCGACCACGGCATAGTTGCTCTTAGGCGCCTTAGGCTTCTCCTCAATGGAGATGCAGTTGCCCGCACGGTCAAACTCGGCCACGCCATACCGTTCCGGGTCAGAAACCCAATAGCCGAAGACAGTGGCCTTTGACTCCTCTTCGGCGGTACGCACCGCCTCCTTCAACATCCGTGTGAATCCGTTGCCGTAAAAAATGTTGTCGCCAAGCACGAGGCAGGCGGAATCATCACCGATAAACTCCTCACCAATAAGAAAAGCCTGCGCCAGACCGTCAGGAGAGGGCTGCTCCGCGTAAGTGAACCGCACCCCGTAATCGGAACCGTCGCCCAGCAACCGCCGGAAACCTGGCAGGTCATACGGGGTGGAAATGATGAGTATGTCGCGGATTCCCGCCAGCATCAGCACGGAAATCGGATAATAGACCATGGGTTTGTCATAGATGGGAAGCATCTGCTTGCTCACACCTTTTGTAATGGGATACAGCCGTGTGCCGGAGCCTCCGGCCAGAACAATTCCTTTCATTCCTATCTGTTTTTGTACATTTCCTCGTAATACTTCTGGTAGGCGCCGCTCGTCACCTGGTCAAGCCATTCCGCATTGTCCAGATACCAGCGGACAGTCTTTTCGATGCCCTCCTCGAACTGCAGGGAGGGTTCCCAGCCCAGCTCGCGCTGCAACTTGGACGAATCGATGGCGTAGCGCAGGTCGTGGCCCGCGCGATCGGTAACGTAGGTGATAAGGTCCATGTCCGCACCGTCGTCGCGGCCCAACAACCGGTCCACCGTGTTGATCAGCACCTTGATAAGATCGATATTCTTCCATTCGTTGAAACCGCCTATGTTGTAGGTCTCACCATCCTTGCCCTCATGGAAAATCAGGTCGATGGCACGCGCATGATCCTCCACATAGAGCCAGTCACGCACATTCTCGCCCTTTCCATATACAGGCAGCGGCTTTCTGTAACGGATATTGTTGATGAACAACGGAATCAGTTTTTCAGGAAACTGGTACGGACCGTAGTTGTTCGAACAGTTGGTGATCACAACCGGCAGGCCGTAGGTGTCGTGGAAGGCACGGACAAAATGGTCGCTGGAGGCCTTGGCAGCGCTGTAGGGGCTGTGCGGCTGGTATTTCAGATCCTCGGTGAAAAATCTGTCACCGTAGGCGAGGTGGTGTTTCCCGCTACTGGCCTTTGTTGTGAACGGCGGTTCGATGCCCTGCGGATGGGTCAGGGCAAGGGCACCATACACCTCATCGGTGGAAATGTGGTAGAACCGTCGTTGTTTTTTTTGTAGAGACGCAAAATTTTGCGTCTCTACAGAAATCGGATTTTCATCCCAACACAATTTCGCCGCCTGCAACAGGCTCAGCGTGCCCATCACGTTTGTCTGCGCGAATGTGAACGGGTCCTTGATACTGCGGTCCACATGGCTTTCGGCTGCCAGATGTATGATGCCGTCCACATTCTCCTCCCGCATGAGACGCGACACCCCCTCAAAATCGCAGATGTCCATCTTCACAAAGCGGTAGTTCGGCTTGTCCTCCACATCCTTAAGGTTGGCAAGGTTGCCTGCGTAGGTCAGCTTGTCCAGATTGATTATCCTGTATTCCGGATATTTGTTCACGAACAGCCGGACAACATGGCTGCCGATAAAGCCGGCGCCTCCGGTTATAATAATACTTCTCTTCATCATCCAAAAAATTATAAAGTTAGCGGCTCCAACGGAACGGGTGTGCACTCAGCGGCTTGCGCGCCAGCGGATGGTAGTCGCCCATCAGTCCGACAGGCTGCGCATGCCTGATGTCGCTCACGACCTCGATGCAGGGGCGGACATCCTCTATTCCGAAACCCTCCCCCTTCAGAATATGGCGGTAGCTTTCGGTATGCAGTTCGGTGAAGCCCTCGCTGAATTCAAATTCGCTTCCGTCCACCCTGATGGAACGGAAGGTGCGCTTCCCGTTTGCAACAGCCTCTTCAGGCAGACATTCCTCGTTGATGCTCAAAAAATAACGGACGCGAGCCTTTTCCAGCTCAAGGAAACCGGCCACACGGTCGTGGGTGGAAATGTGCACGACATTCTGCTTCACCGGCCCGAAAATCCATATCAGCATATCGTAGAAATGCACTCCTATATTTGTGGCCAGACCGCCGCTCTTGACAGGATCGCCCTTCCACGAGGCGTAATACCAGTTTCCGCGCGACGTGATGTAGGTCAGGTCGACTTCGTACTTACCGTTTTTCTGGGCCTTCTCCACCTCGGACTTCAGCGCAATCACCGACGGATGCAGCCGCAGCTGGAGGATGGTGTAGACTCTTCTGCCCTCACGCTCCTCGGCGTTGGCCAGCCCGTCCAGATTCCACGGGTTCAAGACCAAAGGCTTCTCACAAATAACATTGGCGCCCATGCGCAAACCGTAACGAACATGGGAATCGTGCAGGTAGTTCGGGGTACAGACAGTAGCCCATTCAAAGCCCTCCCCCTTGTCCCTCAGCAGGGAGTTGTGCCGGTCAAAAAGCTCCTGCTCCGTAAAAAATGAGGCATGCGGAAAATAGCTGTCCATAATGCCTACGCTGTCCGACCTGTCGTATGCCGAAACCAGTTCGTTGCCCGTCTCTTTGATGGCCTTCAGATGGCGGATCGCGATATAGCCTCCGACACCCATCATTGTGAATCTGCTCATATTCTTATCTGATAGTTAATTATCAAAAAAAACAATATTACAAGTTAAAAATGCAAAAATAATATAAAACCGAATATCTCCGGCAACATCACGCACTTAAATTTCCGGAGAAAGCTCCGAGAAAAGATCGGTCCACTGCCGGAGCACCTTTTCCTGCGTGAAAAAATCCCTCATCCGCTGCTGCGCCGCCCTCCCCATCCGTTGGCGCAGAACGGCATCGTCCATTAAGGAGAGCAACTGCGGGACAAAAAGATTTTTTTGCCCGTCAGGAATAAGGAAACCGCTCCCGCCATCAACAATGATGTCGCCCGGACCGGAATGAATGTCATACGCCACAGCAGGCAGCCCACAGGAGGCGGCCTCCAACAGAACCATGGGGAACCCTTCGCGATAACTGGCCATTGCATAAATGGAGGCGGCACGGTACTCATCCATGATTTGTGCCGTGAAGGGGCGAACCTCCACTGTTTCCTCAAGACAAAGGTGCCGTATCCTGTCGCAGATTTGCGTCCGCAACACCCCATCGCCCACGAGGCGCAGCTTCCATTCCGGATGAGGATGGAGGCTCTGCAGCTCCGCCCAAATGTCCAACAGTCTCATGAAACCCTTTTCGTCACTTTTTTCCATCCGGCCGACCGAAAGCACCACCGGGGGACGGTTTTCAGGAAGCGGTTCCGGAACCGAAGGAAGGAAATTTGGAATGACCCGCACCGCAGGATGGTATTGTTCCCATCGGGACAGCTGGTCGCCGGAGAGCACCACCATGGTGTCGTAACGTCCGAAAACCTTTTTTTTCCGGGGAGGACACCGCAGATGCCACAAACGGACATATTTTATGCCGGAAGGTTTAAAAAGCGGCATGAAGGTGCCGTCATTGCAGAAGACGATATCAGGCCTGTGCCGGCGGATGGAACGGCACATTTTCAAACTTAGCGCCAAACGCAGCAGGCTCTTGTTCCAGGCCTTCCGCAACGGATTTCCGGCACGCTGGAACCCTTTTGACAGATATGTCACCCCGACTTCGGGCCGGAGCGGAACCATCGGCTCCGCATTGCCCTTGTGGAAACTCCATACCCGAACATTGAACCGGTCACACCAGGCATTTGCCAGATTGGCGCAAACCCGCTCGCCCCCGCCGGTCTCGGTCAGATCACGAAGAAGTATCCATACAGTCTTCATTTGCGGGCGTTCATTTTCTGCAGTTCATATAGCTTTAGGTAGCGGTAAAAAGTTCCCGATGCATTGGAAAGGGCGATGAAAAAACCCCTATACCCGTACCGGATCCCGCCCCGGAAAAAATAGTCTATATTAAATGTATGCCATCCGCGCAGCAGTGCGCCCGGCAGCGTGACACGCCTACCATTCTCCCATTTTTCACGGGCGGAATAGCTGGTGTAACGGTTCATCTTTGCCAGCATGGTGGAGATGTCCGTGGCGGCGTAATGCTTCAATGCCTTCTTAAACCACACCTTACGGCTGTCAGGTCTGACCTCCACCGCCTCATGCACCATGTTGTCATTGAAACCGGTGTGACGGCGGTTGAAGAGCCGCCAGACGTAATCGGGATACCAGCCGCAGCCTTTGACCCATACGCCGTCGTAGAAGTTCATTCTGGCAAGTGCGGCGACCGTGCGCTCGTCCAGTTCCATGGAGTTGATTTCCTTGACGGCGCTTTCCTGAAGAATCTCATCCGCGTCGATGCTCAGAATCCAGTCGTTGGAGGCCGCATCCACAGCCATCCTCTTAAGCGGGCCGAAACCGATAAAGGGGCTCCGAAGCATTTTCACATGACCGTGCGAAGCGGCAAAATCCCGGATTATTCCAGCGGTTCCGTCCGTGCTTTCGTTATCCACGATCACGATTTCACCGAACGGGCGCAACGCCTCCAGGCACTCCCGGATGGTGTCCTCCGCGTTCTTGACAAGAATCGTCACGCTTATGTTATCGGTATTGGACATGGCCGGCAATTATATCATACCATTTGCTCGATATTCCATACAAACGCCCGCACACCGACCTCCTCGTTGCGCTTGTCAAGCTTGCGCACAGAAAGCAGCAGGGGTTCGACCTTTTCATCCTCCAGCACGCAGAGCACAACATTGTTCATCTCAGGCCAGGTGTGCGTTCCGCGGTGCGGGTCACCGTCCAGATGTCCGCGCCCCTGCACATTCTCCCAGAAGGTGAAGCCCCGTATCTCCAATTTGTCCAGCATGTATTCGACACGCTCGGTGTTGGCCTGGTTAAAGACAATCATTACGGATTTCATGGCGTCTATTTTTCGTTGATATCAATATCCATAAACACAAACTTCCTGCGAAGCTTCTCCTGCTTTTCGCGCTCACCCTTGCGTTCCATCCAGCCGTAAAGCACCGGAACCACAACCAAGGTGATGATTGTGGAGACAAGCAGACCGCCTATGACCACAACACCCATGGTGGTCCACAGCTCGGAACCCTCGCTCCTGCTGAGCGACATCGGGATCATACCGAGTATTGTTGTGAATGCCGTCATCATGACGGGACGCAGACGGCTCTGGCCTGAAAGCGCGATGGCCTCATTAAGCTCGACGCCGCGCTCCCGCATCAGGTTGATGTAGTCGATAAGCACAATACCGTTCTTGACCACAATGCCTATCAGCAGCACAACACCCAAGGTGCCGACCATATCCAGGCTCTGCCCGGTCAGCAGCAGCGCAAGCACCACGCCTGTCAGGGCGAACGGGATGGCCATCATGATGATGAAGGGTTTGCTGAATGACTCGAACTGAGAAGCCATGACAATGTATACAAGCATCAGAATCAGAAGTGCCAGCAGACCCATATCGCCGAACATCTTCTGCTGGTCCTCATAGCTGCCGGCCAAGGCCACATGTATGCCCTGAGGCACATTCATCTTGTCCAGCTCCTGCTGGACGCTGGCGGCCACCTCCGCAAGGGAGGTCTGGTAGGGCTTCACACTGATGGTCAGGTAGCGCTGCCTGTTCTTACGTTCGATGGTGGGCGGGCACCAATACTCCTGAACCGAAGCGACCTCCTTCAACTTGATGTTTTTTCCGGTGGCCGACATCAGCGAGAGCTCCTCAATGTCAGTGATGCTGCTGCGGAATTCCTCCTTCAGCCGGACCACAATGTCATATTCCTCGCCATCCTCCTTGAGGTAGCCGCATGTCATGCCGTTAACCCTGTTGCGCACATACATCGCGACGGTCGAGCTGTTCAGCCCATGATAGGCAAGCTTCTGCTTGTCAAAGACAATCTTCAGCTCCGCCCTATCCTCGTCACGGCTGATTTTCGCATCACGGGCGCCAGGCACATTCTCCTCGATATGCCGCTGGAGCTCACGTGCGAAGGCACTCGTCTGGTTGAAGTCATAGCCATACACCTCCACACTCAGGCTGTTGCTGCTTCCTCCGCCGAAGCCGCCTTCGGAAACCTGGTAGTTCACCAGTTCCGGATACTCGGCAAGCAGTTTGCGGATATCCTCCTGATAGTCAAAAATTGAGCGCACGCGGTCATACTTTTTCGTGGCACGGATGGTCATGCTGATCTTGTTGTTGGTGGTGCTGCTGAAGAGCGCCGCAAAACCGGCATCGTCGTTGGAACCTGCGGAGGTGGAGATGACAATCACATCCTTCCCCATCAGCTCTTTAATCTCCTTCTCCATCTTTCGGGCCGTCTTCAGGGTCTCCTCGATGCGGGTGCCGCGCTGCAGCTCCGCCGTGACACTGATGCGCCCGTTATCCTGATCCTTCATGAAGTCCATACCTATTTTGCCCGTGGCAATAGGAACCATGGAAAGGATGAAAATCAGGGCGGCTGCCCCGATGGTGAGCTTCTTGTGCCCCAAACACCAGCGCAGGACATTTGAGTACCAAGCCTCAATAGAGGTGAAGACCCTGCCTATGGTATTGTCGAACGAGAAACGTTTGGCGGCAGCTTCACGACGCGCCCTCTCCTCCTCCAGTTTGGTCATAAAGAAAGGTTTTTCCTTCAACAGCTTGCTGGAAAGCATGGGTATCAGGGTGATGGCCGTAACCGTTGAGACACAGACCACAATTGTAACAATCCATCCCAACTCCTTGAACATGATACCGGCGATTCCCGGCAGCATGGTAAGCGGGACGAACACAGCCACAATAACAAGCGTGGTCGCTATGACAGATGTCCACACCTCGTTGGTTGCGCAAATGGCCGCCTCTTTCAGGCTCTCACCCCTGTCCAGATGCTTGGAGATGTTTTCCAGGACGACAATTGCATCGTCCACCACCATACCGATTGCAACCGTCAGGGAAGCAAGTGAAATGATGTTCAGCGAACTGTCTGCAACAAGCAGGTAGACAAATGAGGTAACAAGCGAAATCGGAATCGTAAGGCCGATAATCATCGCACTGCGCCAGTTGCCAAGGAACAGGAACACCACAAGCACCACAAACAGGAAGGCATAGAAAATGGAGCTGGTAAGTCCGCTGATGGCGTTGGTGATTTCTTCCGAACCGTCGTTAATCAGCGTGACAGTGATATCCGGCGGCAGCGTCTTCTTAATCTCCTTCATCTTCTTGTTCACCGCACGCGCAATGGCCACCGTGTTGGCGCCGGTCTGCTTGGAAATCATCAGCCTGGCGCCGTCCTGCCCGTTGATTTTCTCATCCAGTGACAAATCCTTGATGGTGTCGCGGACAGTCGCCAGGTCACGGACAAAAATCTGTTTGCCTGTCGGGGTGGTGGCCACCACAATGTCAGCTATTTCGGAACTCTCCTCATATTCCCCCTTGACGCGCATCTGGTACTGCTCCTTGCCCATCTTGACCGTGCCGGAAGCCAAATCGAGATTGTTTGCGCTGATGGCCTGCCCGACAGCCTCCACACTCAATCCGTAGGCTTCAAGCTGCTTGGGGTCCAAATCAATATAGACGTAACGCTCCGGCGCACCGCTCACAGTAATGTTGCCTATACCGTCGATGCGGTTGAGTTCGTTGGTGATGTTGTCCTCTATGATACGGTCCAGCCCGGGATAGCTCTCCTTAGCAGTAAAGCCGAACACCATAATGGGGCGGGCATTGCTGTTGAGTTTTAGGATCATCGGACGTGAGACCCCGTCAGGCAAATTGTCGTAGACCAGGTCCACATAACTTCGGATGTCATTGAGAGCCTCGTCCAGATCCATACCCCATTCAAACTCCATTGTCACCACCGATATATTATCCTTAGAGGTGGAAATGAGGTTCTTAAGTCCGTCCACGGAATTGACGGCATTTTCAACCAGTTTTGTGATGTTTGTCTCAATCTCACTGGCATTCGCACCTGCATAAGTGGTCATCACCGTGATGTAAGGCGGATCCATCTCCGGCATCTGGTCAATCGGGAGACGGGTCAGCGAAAAGAGACCTATAATTATTACGGCCACGAAAACGAGGCCTGTGGTGATTGGCTTTTGTATAGCTGTCTTGTAGATTGCCATGGTCTGTGCGGATTATTGTACAATTTCCAGGGTGCAGCCGTCCACAAGTCGTGCCTGGCCGACAACCACCAATTCGTCACCCTCCTTCAGGTCTCCCGGAGTCACCGGTATCACCTCGATGCGGTCGTCATAGCGCTGTCCGAGCGTCACCGCAACACGGTGAGCCTTGCCATCCTTGTTCGTAAAGACATAACGGTCGTTGCTTCCTGTAAGCTTCAGCACGCTCTGGTAGGGCACCACCATCGCGTCGGCCTCGCCCAAAGCCAGGCGTGTGTGCACATACATTCCCGGACGTATCTTCTCGCCCGCGTTCGGGATGTTGAGTTTGGCCTGGAAGGTATGGCTGGCCGGATCCACGGTCGGGTAGACAATCTCAATGGTGGCCGGGAAGGTCTGCTCCGGATAGATGTCACTGCGGACCTCCACCCTCATGCCCTGCCGGACCAAGGGGAAAAAGCTCTCCGGAATGTTGATGACAGCCTTGAGCCGGTTTATCTGGGTCAGCTGCAGGATGGGCTGGCCGGTGTACATCTCCCCGTCCTCATAATTCTTTGCACTTATGACTCCGCCGAACTGCGCCTTGACAAAGGTGTTCTCATTCTGGAAACGCTCCGTCTCCACAAGCTGGTCATAACCCGCCTTTGTCTGGTCGTACACCTGCTGGCTGACGCTGCCGGAAGCCTTCAACGCGGTCACGCGGTCCAACTCCACCTTGGTGTTGTTCAGATTGATACGGGTGGTGTTAAGCTGGGTCTGGTCCATCCGGACCAGCAGCGTCCCCTTGCTCACGCGGCTTCCCACCTCTACATATATATGTTCTATATGTCCCGTGATGCTGGGGGCTATGTTCATGCTCTCATAGCCTTCAAGCGTGGCCGACAAGTCAAGTGTCCGCGCGATACGTTCGCTTTCAAGGGTCTGCACCTTAACCTTCTCCGCCTCCTTTTTTGTTGTGGTGGCCTTCTGTGACCCGCTTTTCCCGCATGAGACAATGCAGCCTGCGGCAAGCAGCATCAATACAACTTTACAAAAACGGTTTTTCATATTGTTACTCTTTTTTGTTTCCGATTATTTCCCCAACAGATTCTCCAACGCCACCTGGGCATTCAGGACGCTCATCACAGCCTGGATATAATTGCTTTGTGCAGTGATTATGTCGGTGCTTGCGTTGGTCACTTCAAGATTGCTGGCATGACCATAGGTGAACTTCTCCGTGATGTTGTCGAATACCCGTTTGGTCACATCCAGATTTTCCTTCTGTATCTGATAGCTGTCCATTGCTGACAGCAAGTCGTAGCACAACTGGCTGTACTGGACGCGCAAGGCATCCTCCGCCTGCTTACGGCTGTTCAGGTTCTGCTCATGACTGATTTTCGCCTCCCTGATTTTGGCGGCACGCGTTCCGCTCTGCCAAAGCGGAATGCTGATGCTGAAGCCCAGCATGTGCGGCGGGGTCATGTTCATTCCCTCCGATTTGCCGAAATAGGTTTTGTCGCTATACTGGTAGTATGCTGACAACGTGGGCAGGAACCCCATCCAGGTCAGAAGGAGCTGGTCCTTTGAAAGGCGTTCGCCCTGCTCCAGAAGCTGGTAGTTGTAATTGTCGGCAATGTTGAAATCCTCACGCACCAGCTGCTGCAGACGGTCCATATCCATCACTTCATCCAGACGGGTGGTGAGCTCCAACCGGCTGTCCACCTCCGCTCCAAGTTGCAGAATCAGCGTATGGTACAGCATCTGCAGGCTGCGCCGGTTCGCCTGAATGGAATTGCGCATGGAAGCCACCTGCACGGAGAGCTTGTCTGCGGCAATCTGTTCGGAGGCACCCACCTTTACGCTCTCCAACGTGCTCCTCTCCAACTGCTCCATATTGGCCAGACTTGAATCGAGAAGGCTCACGACATCCTCCATGACCAGAATTGAGACATATACGTTCTTAACATTGGCATGGGTCTGCTGCAGGCTCTGCCGATAGCTGATGTCACTCATCTCCTTGGAGACCTTGTTCATGACAACGCCAACCACCTGCTGTGCCGTCAGGGCGATGGAAGCCGTAAGGCCGAATGTTCCATACGGGTTCATCGGAATGGACATGTTGCCGAAATTCATCTCATACCCGCACATATTGGAATAGTCAAAGCCCGCCTTCACCTGCGGCAGCATGGTTGAAACGGCCTCCCAACGGGCCGCCTCCGCCTTCCGGACATCCAGCGCGGCATTCCGCAACGAAAGGTTATGGTCGACCGCATACCGCAACGCCTCGTCGAACGACAGGCGCAGCACATTACCTTCCTGTGCTTCAAGCACACCCGCGCCACACAAGAGCAGTACGGCTCCGACAAAAATTCTTTTTATAATGTTCATGCACATTAGGTTTATAAAAATACAAAAACCGATGGTTTGAAAAAATGAAAAATATAACACACCAAAAACTGCGCCAAAACACAGGCGGCAGGCGCATTGTGCAAAAAAAACTTTCATCCGGACGGGCAATAGCACAAAAATTGCACAAAATGGGACATGCACACAATATTTGCACATCAGATGCGTTACAGCGGATACTTGAAACAATAACATCATGCTTGAATACATCACTTGGAACGCCGACCCGATAATTTTCCATTTAGGAAACATTCGTGTCGGATGGTACGGACTGCTTCTGGCCAGCGGCTTTCTGCTGGCTTACTTGATATTCAACAAAATCACCACACGGGAGGGCCTGTCTGAAAAACTGGTCGACAGGTTCGCCATCACCCTGATCCTATGGACAATTGTCGGGCTGAGGTTGGGACACTGCCTTTTTTATGAGTGGAATTCCTATTTCAAGCACCATATTCTGGAGATTTTCATCCCCTTTGTGGAGACGGCGGAGGGCTGGAAGTTCACCGGATATGCGGGGCTGGCAAGCCACGGAGGGGTTATCGCGATACTCTGCTATGTCCTTTGGTTCACATACAAGCATAAGGTGTCGGTACTGTGGCTTATGGACAGGCTGGCCATCGCAATCCCGTTGGCCGCCGCCTTTGTCCGTTGCGGCAACCTGATGAACTCGGAAATCATCGGCACCGTCACACAGCAGCCGTGGGGATTCATCTTCATGCGGCTGGAGGGTAACGGCACGGACGAATGCTGCGAGCCGCGGCATCCATCACAACTCTACGAGGCGTTGGTCTACCTCTCCCTGTTCTTTTTCCAGATATGGCACTATTTCAGGCGTACCAAAGGGAAAATCCCGCCGGGCCGCACATCGGGCATCACCCTCTGCACCGTCTTTATTGCACGGTTTTTCATTGAATTCCTGAAAAAGGAACAGGTTGACTTTGAAAAAGGCATGGCTCTGGACATGGGGCAGCTGCTCAGCATCCCGTTCATACTGATTGGCATAGGCCTGCTAATATATTCATTCAAGAAAAAGGACAGCTATGCCATGCCCATGCGCAACGGCACCTCCAAAACCAATCCGGCATGAAACTTACAAAAGAGAACATCGAAAACTATTTCCAGAGCATCTGCGGACAGGAGATCCTCGTGATCGGGGATGTGATGCTGGACGAATACATTGAGGGCGAAGTGTCACGCATTTCCCCCGAAGCCCCTGTCCCTGTGGTCAACATAAAAAGCCGCAAGAAGTGCCTCGGCGGTGCGGCCAACGTCGCGCTGAACCTCCACGCGATGGGGGCGCTGCCGGTACTTTGCGGCATCATCGGTGAGGATGCGAAGGGTTATGACTTCCTGCGGCACATGTCATATAACAATTTGCCCCAGGAGGGCATCGTCCGTAGCGAAAAGCGGCCCACCACCACCAAAATCCGCATTATCGGCAACAAGATGCAGCTGCTCCGCGTGGACGAGGAGAGCGATGCGGAACTTTCGGAAAAGGATGCGGCCGCACTCCGCGACAACATTCTGCAGCTGCTCCGGCAGCGTCCGGTCCGCGCAATCATTTTCGAGGACTACGACAAAGGGGTCATCTCCCCTGCATTGATTGGAGCGGTGACGCAGGAGGCTGAAAAGATGCGGATTCCCGTCTGCGTGGATCCGAAACGCAGAAATTTCTCCGTCTACCGGAACATCAGCCTGTTCAAGCCGAACCTTTCCGAACTGTGCGAAGGGCTACATGTTCCGAAAAGCGAATTGCAGGATGAAAACTCCATAGTCGCCCACATCCGGCAATTCATGGAAACGGGCGGCCATCGCATGGTGATGACCACACTTTCCGAAAAAGGACTTATTATCTGTTATTACCAGAAGAACGGGGATTTCGCCCACCATTGGATCCCGGCAATCGTACGCAACATCAGCGATGTCTCCGGCGCCGGCGACACCGTAATCAGCATCGCCACCCTGGGGCTTGTGACCGGCCTGCCCGTGGAGCAGATGGCCGAGATGGCAAACATAGCCGGCGGTCTGGTGTGCGAGACAGTCGGTGTCGTGCCAATCGACAAGGCAATGCTGGAGAAGGAGTGCGCACGTCTGCTGTTCTGAACAGGAAACTAAAAGAATACACATTGGAAAAAATCATCAGACATATATCGGCATTAAGCATCTGCCTGATTCTGCTGGGCAGTGCAGCACAGGCTCAGGAGTATTCCTCGGCACGCCGTGCCCCGAACCTTCCGGCATACGACTTCAAGCGGCTGCATTTCGGCTTCGTGCTGGGAATAAACAACGCCGACTTCGCACACAAATCGGTCTCCAACCTCAACCCGTTCGATTCAATCATGGTTATCGGCTCCACCCCATCCGCAGGATTCGATGTCGGCATTGTGACCGACCTCCGCTTGGGAAACTACTTCAACCTGCGGTTTATCCCACAAATATCCCTGATTGACCGAACTGTGGACTACCATGTGCAGATCAAGGGGCTGGACATGACGGAGACCCACAAGAAGATCGAATCGGTAAACCTTGACCTTCCGCTGCTGATAAAAATGAAATCCTCGCGCATGCACAACTGCCGTGTATATGTGGTTGGAGGCGGACAGCTGAGCATCGACCTCGCATCGCAGGCCAAGAAAAAGAACAAGAAAAATCCGGAGCTTGTGGTGCTCAAGCTGAACCGCACAGAGTTCCAGACACAGGCGGGTGTCGGCATGGACTTTTACGCCAACATGTTCAAATTCTCCATTGAGGCGAAAATGTCATACGGGCTTCAGGACATGCTGAAGCATGAGGACAACGTCTACACGAACAGCGCGGAGTACCTTAAAAGCAAGATCTTCCACATTTCAATCCTGTTTGAATAACTAAACCCGGAGGAGCGGCGATGAAAGTACTGATGGCCATGAGCGGAGGTATTGACAGCACTGTAAGCGCGATGCTGCTGCGCGAGCAGGGCTGCGAGCTGGTCGGTGTCACCTTCCGCACCTTCGATTCCATCAAGGAGCATTGCCTTGCTAAGGAGAAAGGCTGCTGCAGCGTGGAATCCATAATGGAGGCCAAACATTTCTGCGAAGGTTTGGGAATAGAACACCACATTGTCGATTTCAGGGATATTTTCAAAAATGAGGTCATCGGCAATTTTGTGCAGGAATACATGCACGGCCGCACCCCGAACCCATGCGTGCTCTGCAACTCGCACATCAAGTGGGGAGTGCTGCTTGAGCAGGCAAAGGCTCTCGGCTGTGAGAAAATCGCCACCGGCCATTACGCACGCATCCGCACACGGAACGGACACCGCTACCTGGCAACAGCCGCGGACACCCACAAGGACCAGACCTACTTCCTTTGGATGCTGACGGAGGAGAACCTGGCGCACACAATTTTCCCGCTCGGTGATTTCACAAAGGAGCAGGTTCGTGAAATGGCGCGGGAACGCGGTCATGAATCCCTTTCCCACAAACGTGAGAGCCAGGAAATCTGCTTTATCCCCAACAACGACTACCGGAGTTTTCTGGAAGAACAGCTGCCGGACTTCCACCAACGTTGTCCGGAAGGCAACTACATTGACGCTGACGGGAATGTGTTGGGACGGCACAAGGGATTCGCCTGCTATACAGTAGGGCAGCGGAAAGGGCTTGGCATCGCCTTGGGCGAGCCTCGCTACGTCACCCGCATCGATCCCATACGCAACGAAGTCACTTTGGGGGATTACGATGACCTTTACGCCACAACCCTCTCAGCCTCACAATGCCGCATCCGCGAGCCGGAGTGGCTGGAAACATCCCCGGAGGTGGAGGCGCGCATACGCTACAAGAGCCCGGCGCAGCCGGCGGTTGTCCGGCTGGAGGGGGACAAGGCCGAACTGCAGTTCCAGCAGCCGGTGTGGGGCGTCACACCGGGGCAGTCGTTAGTCCTTTACAAGGATGGGCTGGTCGCCGGCGGCGGAATCATCCAATAAAAAAGAGGGTGTCTTTTGGACACCCTCTTTTCGTAGGTATTGACGGTACGGCTTACAACACCTGCACCGCTTCAATCAGACCCTTTCCAATCTCAATGGCCTGCTCATTCTGCGGAATGAGGTTCCAGTGGCGCTGTGGCAGCGAATGCTCCAGACCTTCATGGATGTACTTGGGCTCAACGATCGGTTTCAGTTTCAGGAAACCGCCCAAAACCACCATGTTGAACACCTTGCTGATACCCATCTCCTGCGCCTTCTGCGTGGCTGCAATCTTGTAGATGCTGATATCCTTGCGGGTGGGTTCATGGGTAATCCCATTGGGGTCGTAAATCAGCAGACCGCCAGGTTTCACGCTCTTCTCAAACTTGTCCAGCGACTGCTGGTTAAGGATGATGGCGGTATCAAACTGATTGATGATTGGGGAGCTGATGCGTTCGTCACTGATGATGACCGAAACATTGGCGGTACCGCCGCGCATCTCGGGACCGTAAGAGGGCATCCAGCTCACCTCCTTATCCTGCATCACACCGGAATAGGCAAGGATCTTGCCCATGGAAAGCACGCCCTGTCCTCCGAATCCTGCTATGATTATCTCTTCTGTCATGATATTACAATATTAATGATGATACTTTATTTGACTACTGTTAACGGATGGTCCACAACCAGACGGTTGATGTCGATACCCTCCACAATCTTTCCGTCCACCTTGATGTCACCGATAGGATAGTTGGGGAACATGTTCTCCTCCATCCAATGGTTCGCCTGGACCGGGGTCATTTTCCAACCGGAGTTGCAGGAGGAGACTATCTCGATAAAGGAGAGTCCCTTGTTCAGCTTCTGGTTTTCAAATGCCTTGCGGACGGCAGCCTTTGCCTTGCGGACAGCAGCGGGCGTATGCACGCTCTGGCGGGAGACGAAATAGGTGCCCGGTAGGGTGGAGATCAGTTCGGTGATACGCAACGGATATCCGTTCAACGCCACGTTACGGCCGTAAGGCGTGGTGGCGGACTTCATGCCGACCAGGGTGGTGGGGGCCATCTGGCCGCCGGTCATGCCATAGATACCGTTGTTGATGAAGATCATGGTGATGTTCTCACCGCGGTTGCAGGCGTGGATTGTCTCGGCGGTGCCGATGGCTGCCAGGTCGCCGTCTCCCTGATAGGTGAAGACAAAACGGTCCGGATTCAGCCTTTTGGCGGCAGTGGCCAGCGCGGGGGCACGTCCGTGGGCGGCCTCCTGGAAGTCCACATCGAAATAGTTGTAGGCCAGGACGGAGCAACCCACAGGGGCAATACCGATGGTCTTGTCCTGAATGCCCATCTCCTCAATCACTTCGGCGATAACGCGGTGCGCAGTGCCATGGCCGCAGCCGGGGCAGTAATGCATGACGGCATCCGTCAGCACTTTGGTTTTAGTGTAAACCAGATTCTCGGGTTTGATGATATCTTCTCTATTCATGATCGTTCCTCCTATTTAATGATTTTGTTTTCTAAAGCCTCCAACACCTCAGTTGGGGTCGGGATGATACCGCCGAAGCGTCCGAAATGCTCAACTTTCACGCGGCACTCCGTGGCAAGGAGGACATCCTCCATCATCTGACCGGCACTCATTTCAACGGTCAGGATGCCTTTCACCTTCTTGGATATCTCGTTCAGCTGCTTGGTCGGGAACGGGAAGAGGGTGATCAGACGGAACAGACCGACCTTGATGCCCTTTTCGCGTGCCATCTGCATGGCCTTCATTGAGATACGTGAGCTGGAACCGTAAGCCACGATGATGTAGTCAGCATCGTCGGTACGGTAATTCTCGGTCAGACCTGTGTAGTGCCTGCCGAATATTTCAGCGAATTTCTTTTCGGTCTCGGTGATGACCTCAGCCGCCGCAAGCAGTCCCTTGTGCTCCTTGTACTTGAAGATGTAGTTTGTATCAGGGCCTGCCGAGAACGCCATATTCTTGGGATTCTCGAAGTCGATGCGGTTGTCTGCAGTGAAGAAGAACATAAC
>CACYHG010000020.1 GCA_902774175.1 uncultured Bacteroidota bacterium | reverse complement strand
CCGCGAGGGTGTTCCAAGTATAATGAATCCTGACGACAAGGGCGGGTTGGAGCTCGCGCTGCG
This sequence comes from uncultured Bacteroidota bacterium, assembly GCA_902774175.1. Classification (GTDB taxonomy): domain Bacteria; phylum Bacteroidota; class Bacteroidia; order Bacteroidales; family WCHB1-69; genus UBA1195. Next base: position 33,948 of record CACYHG010000020.1, on the reverse strand, counting down.
CATGAAGGAACAGTATGGCGCGGAGGTTACGGTCATCACCATGGGGCCGCCGCAGGCCGATCTGATTTTGCGCGAGGCCTTCGCCATGGGCGCGGACCGTGCCATCCTGCTCACCGACCGCAAGTTTGCCGGTGCCGACACGTTGGCTACATCCTATGCGCTTGCAGGTGCCATCCGTACCATGGAGTACGACCTTATCATTGCTGGCCGTCAGGCCATTGACGGCGACACCGCCCAGGTCGGGCCTGAAATGGCCGAGCATCTTGGGCTGCCGCAGGTGTCGTATGTGACGGATGCCCGCAAGGAGGGCGACAAACTCATTGTCCGTAAGGAGAGTGAGGAGAGCGTCCAGACGCTTGAGGTCGAAGGGCCGTGCGTGCTCACGGTGCTTGCCTCCGCATTCCCCGCACGCTACATGAGTGTTGCTGGCATCATGGAGGCCTATGAACGTGAGGTTGAGCTGTGGAGCGCCGACCGCATCGATGTTGACGAGGGACGGCTCGGCCTGAAGGGTTCGCCCACCAAGGTGTTCCAGTCCTTCCCCAAGGCCCTGAAGGCTCCGGGCGAGCAGTTCGAGGGCAGCGCGGAGGAGGCCGTAGAGCTTATTGTCCGTAAACTAAAGGAAAAACACATCATTTAAACAGGTCAGACAATTATGGATAGCAAGGATTATAAGAACGTATTTGTTTTTGCGGAACAGCGTGAAGGTAAGATACAGCCTGTCGCGTTTGAACTGTTGGGCAAGGCAAGGGATCTGGCCGACGCCTCCGGGGAGAAGGTTGTCGCAATGCTGCTTGGCTGTGGAATCAGCGGGCAGGCTCAGCGTCTGGTTGAGATGGGTGCTGACGAGGTTATTGTGGCCGATTGCCCCGAGTTGGAAAACTACCTGACTGAGGAATACACCCAGGTGGTCTACAAGATGATTGTTGATAACAGGCCGAACATCGTGCTGTACGGTGCCACGACCATCGGGCGCGACCTTGCTCCGCGTCTGGCCGCACGGCTCAAGACCGGCCTGACAGCAGACTGCACCAAACTGGAGATTGCCGATAAGGAGGATGGCTCGAAGGAGTTCCGGATGACCCGTCCCGCTTTCGGAGGCAACCTGATGGCCACCATCATCTGCCCGAACAACCGTCCGCAGATGTCAACGGTGCGTCCCGGCGTGATGCGGAAACTCACTCCCGAACCGGGCAGGAAGGGCGAAATCCATACCTTCGTCCCGGAGTTCGACAGGGCGAAAATTAAGGTGAAACTTCTGGATACCGAGCGCAAGGGCTGCGGCTGCAAGGATATTTCCGAGGCCAAGGTGTTGGTTTCCGGCGGTCGCGGTGTGCACGACAAGGCCGGCTTCGACAAGCTGCAGTGCCTTGCCGATGTGCTGGGTGGACAGGTCTCCTCATCCCGCGCCATGGTTGACAGCGGCATTATGCCGCAGGCCTGCCAGGTAGGACAGACCGGCAAGACGGTGCGCCCCGACCTCTATGTGGCCTGCGGTATCTCAGGTGCAATCCAGCATCTGGCCGGCATGGAGGAGTCCGGATACATCGTCGCCATCAACAAGGACAAGTTCGCGCCGATCTTCAGCGTGGCCGACCTCGGCATTGTGGGCGATCTGCACAAGATTGTGCCGCTGCTTGCCGAGCGGCTCAAAAAGGAGATGGCTGAATAGTTTTTTTACAGAAACGGTGTGAAATATGCCGGCAGGCAGGTTGTCATGCCGTTTTTCTGATAGTCCTTTGTGTAAACCAGATATCTCTCCCCAACGCGGGAGGCATACTTTTCGCAAAAGACATCTAACGATTTGTGGGTTTTGTATCCCGATGACTTCACTTCGATAGGGCATAGTTTGCTCCCTCTTGACAGGATAAAGTCAATCTCGTAATTGTGGTTGTTGCCGTTCGGGATGGTATGGTAGAACAGTTCGTCGCCTGCGGCGTGCAGCATTTGGGCAATCATATTTTCATACACATATCCGAGATTTGCCTCCAATTTGTCGCTCAGTAGTTTGCGATAGATGATGTTTTCGGTGAACTGTTTGTCACGGAAGGCTAATGTGACGAACAGCCCCGTGTCGGCAGTGAACATCTTGTACCGCCAGATGTTTTTTGTCATGGGCAGTCCGACATTCGGGTCGTTGGCATGGTATGCAAGCAGTATGGTATTGCTGTCGGCCATGTCGGCCACAAGGCTGGCCACACGTTGCGCGTCCTGGTTTTCAAGTACGGCGTTTATCTGGTAACGTCCCGCGTTGCTGTTCAGCTGTCCGGGAATGGCGGCGAACAGTTGGGATGCTCTGCCCGTTGTGTCTATTTTATGGAAATCGCTGTCGTACAAATCCAGTATTTCCCGTTTGGTTTCATCAACAAATTGCAGGTTATTGGTGTTCAAATAGGTTTCAACAGCCTGTGGCATGCCGCCCACCAGCATGTACAGCCGCATGTCGCGCATGATTTTACGGTGCGACAATCCCAGCGGGTGTCGGAGATCCCAGAACTGGCGCAGTATTGATGGGGTGGCGGTATTCCCCAATGCCCAGTAGAACTCTTCAAAATCAAGCGGATTCAGGGTTAGGCTTGTCTCTTCGCTCGGGATGACAATATTTTTTACATTCTTTTTGATGCTCAACAACGAACCGGTTTCAATGTAATCGTATCTGCCGTCTTTTACAAGATGCTTGATGGCCTGCCGGGCGAGCGGTTGCAGCTGCACCTCGTCAAAAACAATTGCCGATTTGCGCTCCACAAGGGTGACACCAGTTTCCAGTTGCAGGTGCATGAGGAAGAAATTCAGGTCGCTCATGTCCTCGAACAGTGCGTTGATTTTTTTTGACGCTTTTGAAAAATCTATCAGGATATAGTTCTCGTATTCCCGTCTGGCGAACTCCTCCACCAGGGTTGATTTTCCGACACGGCGCGCCCCTTTTATAAGCAATGCGGTTTTACCTTGGCGAGTTTGCTTCCATTGGAGCATTTTGTTATATAGTTTTCGCTTGAAAATCATAGATATAACTTTTTGCAAATCTGAATGCAAAGATAATCTTTTTTTGAATATCGCAAAATGTTTCCTGCAAAATATGCGTAAATACGCAAAATTTTTTTCATGAAAAATGCGTAAATACGCAAAATGTTTTTTGAGGAAAATGCGGAGATACGCAAAATGTTTGGGATATTTAGGACATTTCCTGCAGCTTCACCCAGTGGTGGTAGAGCCCTTCGCGGGCGTAGAGTTCGCTGTGGGTGCCGCGTTCGGCGATGCGGCCCTTGTCCAGCACGATAATCTCATCCGCCTTCTGCACTGTCGAGAGCCTGTGGGCGATAATCAGGGCGGTGCGTCCGGCCAACATGCGGTCCAAAGCCTGCTGCACCAGATGCTCGGACTGGCTGTCCAATGAGGCGGTGGCCTCGTCCAGGAGCAGAATCTGTGGGTCACGCAGCAGTGCGCGTGCGATGCTCAGCCGCTGCCTCTGCCCGCCGGAGAGTGTCATGCCGCGGTCGCCGATAACGGTGTCGTAGCCCTGCGGCAGCGCCTGCACAAATTCGTCCGCATTTGCCATCCGGGCCGCCTCACGCACCTGTTCCAACGTAAATTCCCGTCCGAAACAGAGGTTGTTATAAACGGTGTCATGGAACAGCACCACCTCCTGGCTCACCAATCCCATCAGTCCGCGCACATCCGAAATCACATAGTCGCGGATGTCATGCCCGTCGATGAGCACGGTGCCCTCTTGCACATCGTAAAAGCGGAGCAGCAGGTTGGTGATGGTTGTCTTTCCCGAACCGGAGGCACCCACCACTGCGATGACTTTACCTTTCGTAAGGGTCATGGAGAAATGCTCCAGCACCCTGTTGCCGGCCTCGTAACCGAAGGTGATGTCCCTGCATTCGATCTCATGGCAGAAGTCCTTCAGCGGCAGAGCGTCCGGTTTTTCCACAATAACCTCCTCCGAGTCGATCACCTCGAATATGCGGCGCACCGACACCATGAATTTCTCAATGTAATTGATGTTCTTGATGAGCGTCTGGACCGGAGCAATCAGTTTTGCAAACAGAATAACAAACAGGATCAGGGTGTTTGGTGTAAGATGGCCGCTCCCGCGCAGCAGCAGGTATCCGCCGGTGAAAATGACGATGCAGAGGCTTGCGATTGAGATTATCTCGGAAAGGATGCCGGACAGCTCTATGCGTAGCAGCACCTTGTTGGTTATGCGGTTGAACTGCAGCCCCATCTGGTGGAACCGTCTGATGAAGAATCCGGTGGCGCCGTATCCGCGGATGACCCGCAGGCCGGAAATCCCCTCCTCGTATGTGGCGTTGATGAGGCTGAGCTGCTCCTGTCCCTTCTTGCTGTTGCGGCGCACGCTCTCGCTGATTTTTGCCGTAAGCATGGCTGTGAGCGGGAATGCGATGCAGGAGACAAGTGTGAGCATCGGGCTTATCATCAGCAGTGCGACAAAGAAGACAATTATCTGGAAAGGCTCCCTTGAAAAGACCAACAGGCTGTTCTTGATAGCATTGTTCACCTCCTGCATGTCGGCGTTGAGTCGTGTTATAAGGTCGCCGGTGCGGTGTGTGGTATAGAAGGAAAGCGGAAGTGTCAGCAGTTTGTTGTATAGTTCGTTCCGCAAATCCCTTGTGGCGTTCAGGCTTACGGGGTTCAGAAAATAGAGCCCCATGAAGCGGAAAAAGTTTGACAGCAGCGCGCATGTCAGGAAAACCAATGATACAAACAGTATTGCAATGCCGAGGCTGTAATGCTGCTGAAGCCATGTTATGCCGTAGGAGAGCATATCCATCAGGCTGTCAGCGCTCAGATGCAGTTCCGGCCTGACAGTGACCGCCTCCGTAAGTCCGAACAGTATGGAGGCGAAGGGGACTATAAGTCCGAAAGTGAAGAGCGAGAAAAAGGCATAGAGCAGATGGCAGCCGACGGAAAGCAGCATTTGGCCGGTGTACGGCAGGCTGTATTTCAGTATGCGTGGGTAGGCTTTCATCTGGCGGGTCAGCGTACAGGAATGTGTATCAGTTTTTTCTCGCGGAAGAACTCCTCCGAAAACCAGCAGGAGAGCGGATACTCATAATAGGCCTTGACCGGCAGGGCGTCCAGCTCCTTTTGAAGGTCGCCGCCCTTGAGGTACAGTATCCCGTTGGCCAACGTGTTGCGTGAGCTCCTGCTGATTTTTTTGCGCACCCACTGGTAGCAGGTTGGCAGGTCGGTCACGGCGCGGCTCACCACAAAATCGTAGTTTCCGGGCATCTCCTCCACGCGGCATTGGATCCCGTGCGCGTTTTTCAGCTGCAGGGCCTCGCACACCGCGTTCACCACCTTAATTTTCTTGCCGATTGAATCAACCAGGTCGAAGGTGACATCGGGGAAGAGGATGGCTAACGGGATTCCCGGGAACCCGCCGCCGGTGCCAAGGTCCATTATGCGGCTGCCCGGCTCGAACTGTATCAGCTTGGCGATTGCAAGCGAATGCAGCACATGGTTAGGGTACAGGTTTTCAATGTCCTTTCTGGAAATGACATTGATTTTGCTGTTCCATTCCTCGTACAGCGGCCGAAGCATCTCCAGCCGCCCCCATTGTGTGTCGTCCAGACCGGTGAAATATTTGCGTATTATTTCCATTACCAATACGTATACAAAAACGCAAAAATATACAAAATACCAATACGAAACGTCGTGCCGAAAAAAAAACCGTGCGGGGGCAAATCATAATGGAATATGTGTTACCTTTGCAGTTCCTTGTATTGAAAATATAACGTGTTGTCTGACAAATACATATTATTAAACCAAATCGATTCTCCGGACGATTTGAAGCGGCTGCCGCCGGAAAAGCTTCCGGAGCTGTGCCGCGAAATCCGGCAGTACATCATCGAAGTGGTGTCGAAGCATCCGGGTCATCTGGGCGCAAGCCTCGGCGTGGTCGAACTGACGGTCGCGCTGCATTATGTGTTCGATTTCAAGGACGACAAGCTTATATGGGATGTGGGGCATCAGGCATACGCCCATAAGATTATCACCGGCAGGCGCGACGCCTTTGCCGGCAACCGGCAGTACCACGGCATCAGCGGTTTCCCGAAAATGTCCGAAAGCCGCTACGATTCGTTCGGCGCGGGGCATGCCTCCATCTCCATCTCCGCCGCATTGGGCATGGCAACCGCCTCCTATCTGGAGGGGAACCACAGCCGCCAGCATGTGGCGGTTATCGGCGACGGCTCCATGACAGGCGGGGAGGCCTTCGAGGGGCTGAACAACACGGGTATAGCCCAGGCCAATATGTTGGTGATCCTGAACGACAACGGCATGGCCATCGACCAGAGCGTGGGTGCGCTGAGCCGCTACCTGCTGCGCATCACCACTTCAAGAACCTACAACCGCGTTAAGAACAAGGCCTGGAATTTCTTCACCGGCAAGCTGCGCCGCGTGTTCCAGAACCTGAGCGGCGTCATCAAGAGCAGCATCCTCAAGCAGAGCAACCTGTTCGAGTCGCTGGGAATGCGTTATTTCGGCCCTGTGGACGGTCATGACGTGCTGCAGTTGGTCAAGGTGCTGCAGAGCGTGCGGAACATAAAGGGGCCGCGGCTGCTGCACTGCATAACCATCAAGGGTAAGGGGCTGCAGATGGCCGAGACGCATCAGGCACAGTACCATGCGCCGGGCTGTTTTGACCCTGTTTCCGGGGAGATTCTGAAACTGAACAAGGAGCCGGACCGTATCGAGAAATATCAGGTTGTTTTCGGCAAGACAGCCTGTGAGATGGCTAAGGAGAATCCGCGTATTGTCGGCATCACGCCGGCCATGCTCAGCGGCTGTTCGCTCGACATAATGCAGAAGGAGTTTCCGGACAGGGTGTTCGATACCGGCATCACGGAGCAGCACGCCGTCACCTTTTCGGCAGGTCTGGCAGCAAGCGGGTATATACCGTTCTGCACCATATATTCAACCTTTTTGCAGCGTGCTTACGACCAGATTATCCACGATGTCGCGCTGCAGCGGCTTCCGGTCATCTTCTGCATCGACCGTGCCGGTCTGGTGGGGGAGGACGGGGCGACGCACCACGGCCTTTTCGACCTGGCATACCTGCGCTGCATACCGAACATGGTGGTCTGTTCCCCGCTGAACGAGACTGAGTTGCGCAACATGATGGTTACCGCTGTCGGGTCGGGGCAGCCGTTCGCCATCCGCTATCCGCGCGGCAAGGGGGTGCAGTCCGACTGGATGCACCATAGGCCGGAGCCGGTGGAGATCGGCCGCGGACGCTGTGTGCGCGAGGGCGGTGACGTTGCTGTGCTTTCAATCGGGCCGATTGGCAACCATGCGATAGAGGCCGCGGAGCGGCTGGCGGCGGAGGGGATTTCGGTCGCGGTATACGACATGCGGTTCCTCAAGCCGTTGGACGAGGAGCTGCTGCACACGGTCTGCCAGAAGTTCTTGTGCCTGCTGACGGTTGAGAACGGAACCCGTATCGGCGGGCTGGGCGGCGCGGTCAGCGAGTTCATGACGCGGAACCGCTACACGAAGCCGCTTTCGGTGGTCGGCGTGGACGACTATTTTGTGGAACAGGGCAGCGTGGCCGAACTGGAGGCCGAGTGCGGCATGGATGTGGCCGGAATAATGGCCGCCATCCGCAGCCTGTGCGGAACGCATGAATAAAATGGCGACGGCAGGCGGGCACGACGGGATAGTAGGCCTGTTCGACAGCATCTCCGGAACATACGACCTGCTTAACCATGGGTTATCATTCAACATTGACAAAATATGGCGCCGCAAGGCGGTGCGGATGCTTGCGCCCTGTGGGGAGCTGCTGGATGTCGCCGTCGGGACGGGCGACCTCGCCTTTGAGATTATACGCCAGGGGAAGGCGGAGCATGTCACCGGCGCGGACCTCTCCGTGGAGATGATGCGCATCGGGCGTGAAAAGGCGCGTGCGCGGAATATGTCGGAGCGTGTTTCGTTCGAGGAGGCCAGCGCGTTGTCGCTGCCCTATGCTGACGGCCGCTTCGACGCTGTAACCTGCGCTTTCGGGGTGCGCAACTTTTCCGACCGTGAGGCCGGATTGAAGGAGATGTGGCGGGTGCTGCGCCCGGGCGGACAGCTGCTGGTGCTTGAGTTCTCGCATCCCTCCGTTCCTCTTTTCCGCGGATTATATAATATGTATTTCAACCATCTCCTGCCGTTTGTCGGGGGATTGGTCAGCGGCAACAGCGCGGCCTACCGCTATCTGAACCGCAGCGTCAGGGAGTTTCCGGAGGGGGAGGCCTTTCTGGAGCTGCTGCGGAGCTCCGGCTTCGTGCGGACGGAACAGCGGCGGCTTTCATTCGGAATAGTGACAATATATATGGCTACAAAATGAAAAATATTATCCTTTGGTTCAAGATTATACGTCCCCACACACTGTTCGCCTCCTTCTGCCCGGTGCTGGTCGGCCTGATGGCGGAGGGTGTCTCCTCGTGGGGCGTGGCGGCGGTGACGCTCCTCTGCGCACTTTCGCTCCAGATCCTTTCAAACCTCATCAACGACTACTATGATTTCCGGCGCGGCAGCGACAAGGCCGGACGCGTGGGGCCGTCGCGCGCGCTGGCAGAGGGTAAGGTCACCGAGGCGCAGATGCTTCATGCTGTCATTATCACGCTGGTGTTCTGCGTGGTTTCAGGATTCTTTCTGGTGCTGCGCGGCGGCTGGCCCATCCTGCTGATAGGGGTGGCGTCGCTGCTTTTCGCCTGGCTATACACCGCAACCCGCTTCGCGTTGTCGTATTTGGGCATTGCGGATGTCTTCGTGTTTCTGTTCTATGGTGTGGTTGCAAGTGCCGGAACCGCCTACCTGCAGATGCACGGCTTTTCGTGGACGGCATTCCATGCCGGCGCGGTGTGCGGCCTCATTTCAATGTGCCTGTTGATCATCAACAACCTTCGCGATATTGAGGACGACCGTGCGGCAGGCAAGCGCACCTTCCCCGTCCGTTTCGGGAAACGTGCCGGAGAGATTGGCATGCTGGTCGTGGTGCTGCTGATGCCAATCTTCGCATGGTTGGCCTTCGGCCTTGACTGGCCGATGCTGGTGGTTTTTCCCGCGCTCGCGCTGTTCGTGGCGGTCCTTCGTGCGGAGGGCAGCCAATACAATCGCCTTATGTTGTGCGCGGGTCTTGTGAATCTGGTCTACACCGCCTTGTGCGCGTTGGTTTAACGGATTACCATTTTCCGCGTAATCCGGTAGCCGTTGCATTCCATGACGTAGTAATAGATTCCGGCGGCCCATCCGGAAACCTGCAGCCTTATCTCCTTTGCGGTACCGTCTCCTGACAATGTCTCGCGGCGGACAAGCCTGCCGTCGGGACCGGTCACGGTGAATGCGGCCTGTGCGCCCTGCGGCAGCATGTATGGGATGACGGTGATCCCTTCCGCCGGATTGGGCATGTTCTGACCGAGATTCCATTCGGGCCGTGAGGTTTCGCGGATGCCGGTGCTGTCGTCCGATTCGGTATAGCACATGAACTGTTTGGAGAGCGTGTCGTTGCTCCGTTTCTGGTCCTTCGGTACAGCTTCAACAAAGGCTTTCAGTGTGTATTTGCCGATATACTGCGGCACGGTGTATTTTTTTGTGAAGGCGTGGATCCTGTCGTCGTTCACACCGATGTGCTCCATTGTCTCGACAAGGGTGTCCAGAAGTTTCTGCTTTTCGTCGTACACGTTAACATGCAGCACGATTCTACTGATGCTGTCGTTCCCCGCATTGGCTATGCGCACGTTTGGCGAAATGCGGCTGCCGCCCTCTGCGGGCGAGGTGGTGGTGATGTCGCGCACCTGGATGTCAAATTCGGAAATGAACAGCGAATTGCGTGCTGTGTCATTTTTCGGGTTGATGTCGTTGCTCATATCCACCCATGCCAGCATGCTGTTCTGCCCTTTCGTGAAGCTGAAGCTGCCGATGAGGATGGTGTCCGAGGCATGGCCTGCAAGAGGCGGGTATGGGTAATACTGCTTTACAATGCTGCTGCTGTTCACGCGGCAGGTGATGTCGGCCATCCGGATTGGGGCGGTGTCGTTGTTGTACAGGATTACTGATACCGGGAATGTGCCCGGCTCGTCGGTTTTTGGCGCCAGTATCGCCTTCAATGTGGCATCCTTGCTTGTGGCGCCTATCTTTATGCCGGCGTGGTAGCAGCCCATTATGGTCCATTCGGAGCGGTCGGTTCCGTTGATGTCCTGTTTGCAGGCGCTGTCGGTGGGGCAGACGTAGCGCAGGCTGTCCTTCATCCGCAGGCAGGTGCCGCTCTCGAATTCCGGCAGCATGCTGATGCTGTACGCATCCTTCTTGCTCACCTTCTGAAGCTCCTGAACGGTTGTGTAGCCGACATTCCCGCTTGTTTTCTTCAGAAGGAAATGTGCGTAAAAGTTGTTGAACTCGCGCTCTCCGGCAGGCGAATCATAGCTTGACTGCAGCGCCATGGAGTTGTCCATGCTGTCGATAATCACGATGTTGTTGCGCGTTATCCTGTTCCCCCTGTTGTTGCCGTTGATGTACATTCCGACCAGGTTCCCGTATCCCCTGATGAATATTGAGTTGTTGTGGAATTCAAATGCCCCGTCGGAGGATGAGAGCAGGATGCCGGTCCCGTAGCCATCGAGGTTGTCGCTGTTTATGATGATTTCGTTGTTGGTCACGTACAGCGGCCTTGTGGTGCCGTATAGGGTGTTCTGGCCTAGGAACATTGCATATCCGCTGCTCCGCACATCCTTGATTATATGTATGCGGTTGTTGGAAATCTTGTCCCACTGGCTGTAGTATTCGGAATAGATTCCGTAGAATACGTTCATTGTGTTGCGGCGGCTGCGGATAGTGTTTCCCGTCACGCTCCTGATGGCGCCCATGCGCATCGAGCGGATTCCACAGTCGCTGGCATCGGCAATCAGGTTGCTGTCGATGTATACGGAGGCGTACATCATCTGGTTGGTGCTGCTGGCAATGTAGTTGAAGCTGAAATTCGCATATCCGCCCCTGATCTCGTTGCTCGTGAAACGGACGTTTGAGAGAAATTTCATGCTGTTTTCGGTGTTGGAGTTGTCCACGCAGAAGTATTTGGTGTCGGAGGTGGTGGCGTTGAAACTGGAATAGATGCGGCAACGGGTGAATGTTATGTTGCTGTTGTTCAAGATTAGCCTCACGCCAACCAGCCCTTTCGCGGTGTCGCCGAAGGTGAGCCCGTCAAAAATGAAGTTGGCGGCGTTCTCCAGCACCAACGAGGGCCCTTCAGCCCCGTTATTGAAGACAACTTCTGCGCCTTTTGCCGCCTTAATTGTCACGCGGTTCTGCGCGCTTGAGCCGAGGATGCTGTCGGTTATGTTCAGCTGGCCGAAGTTGCCGGACTGCAGCTCCAGCGTGGCCGGTCCGCTGATGCCGCATTGGTTCAGCGCGGTCATGGCCTCCTCCAGGTTGTTGAAATCGGTTTTCCCGCTGTTGCCGACCGTATATGTGCCGGACATCTTCCCGGCGCAGATGAACTGGCGGACAAGTGCGGTGTCATTGTATGTGTTCATGTCCTTGCCGCCGTTGGGCTTGGTGACCCATGCATCCAGCTTGACCAGCTTCCCTTTTGCCATGGTGGCGGTTCCCAGTTTGATTGTGTCCGTGCTGCCGATTTCCAGTTTGCCTTTCCATTGGCAGGAGGTCTGCGTCACGCCGTCGCTCTTCCATTGTATCTCCGCCTGGGTCAGCACATCGGTGCCGTTGTTGGTAAGCTCCGCGTACACGGTCTGGCTGCCCTCGGCTATTTGTGTGGGGCCGAATCCGCTGATGGCGGCGTCAAGCCGGACGGGCGCATAGGCTCCAATGGCTGTAATCCTGTCACGCGTGTTCCCGTTGAAATCCTCACCGACGCCGATGTTGGGCATCAGGAAGGTGGCGAACTGTTTCGGCTGCAGCCTCTCTGTCCAGTCAATCTGTTCGCAGATGCTGTGCGTGTCCTGTTTCGTGTACTCCTGCATCTCCGTAATGGACATTATGTCGTCCTGGCCTATGCTGGCCACCACGCCGAACAGGGAGTAGTAGTTGTTGTAGTCGGTGTAGGTCTTCCCCTTCCAATATTTGTAGTTCTGGGCGGAGGGGACAAGCCTTATCGGGTACTGGTTGTATTGCGAGCAGACAAGCTGGTTGCCCTTTATGTCAAGGTTCATCAGAAATCCGCTGGCACAGAGGCATCCGGCACCGTTGCCGGCCTGGTATATCGAATTGTGCCAAATCTTGAGGTTCCCGTACACATACATGGCGTAGTTGGTTGCGGTGGTGCTGGCAAAGTTCGAGTTGTTGCCGACAATGACGTTGTTTGCAATCAGCGTCGGTTCGCTCCCTTTGACCGTGTCGCCGATGACGCAGGTGAAGGCGGTCCCTCCGTTGAGGTAGGTGGTCGCGCCGGTCATGTCCACATGGTTAGCTATGATTTTCGTAGCCATATTGTCGCCCAGGTACATGCCGTAATATCCGGCGATGCACGCGGGTCGCGGCAGGACTGTGTTCCCCTTGACCATAAGTGTGTCCACATGTTGGATGTCGATACCGCGGTTATAGGCCCCGCTGCAGTGGTTGCTGTCCACACGGGTGTTCTTCCATCTCCTTTGGGATATGTTCAGCATGATGTTGGTGTAGCCGCCCTCAAGCCGGTTGCCGACAATCCTGAATCCGTCAACGTCGGTGTAGGTGCTTGTGGTGCCGATGCAGTAGGCTGTCCGGTTGGTTGTGCTGGTCGGCAGGATCATGCGGTTGCCCCGTATCTCCACATTCCGGCATTTCGAATTGATGTTGACGGCCATCTGGTAGGAGCTTTCCAGTGTGATGTCGCGGATGGTGAGGTTGTAGCATGTGTCCAGATAGATGCAGCAGACTGCGGATTTGTCCAGACGGATGCGCACGCTGTCGCGCAGTCCTGATTTGGAGGTGATGGTCAGATGGTCGGACACTCCGAACCGTGGTGTCCTGACAATGATAGGGGAGGTGATGGAATATTCCCCGTTCTCCAGCGCAAGGGTGATGTTCCCCTTCATATTCCCCTTTGATATGGATGTGAGCAGGGAATCCATTGCGGAGAAGGGGTGGTCCGCCTTTGCGGAGGCTCCGATTGTGATGACGGTTTGCGCGTGTGCGCCGCCAATCATGCAGATGATGCCGGCAAAAATGAATGCCGCGGTTTGTTTTATATTCATAACCAAATTTCCCCAAAAATTATTTTTTCCGGTAGAGACGGTGCATGCACCGTCTCTACAACAATAACCGTTACGTTTCGTTTGTACGGAAATTAATTTATTTCAATTTTTTTTCCAACGCGGTTTTGATTTTGCGGTATTTTTTGATTGCCGCCTCATCCTTCGTGGCGAACGGGTCCGCCAGCATCTCCAGCTTCATGCTGACGGCATAGTAGTACAGCCCGGCCAGGTTGTCAGGGTCGACGGCGTTCTCGCAGATTTCAAGGCATTTGTCAAGGTTCTCCTTAGCGGATTTCTCGTCCCTGTCGTCCAACATATAATAATATACGGTCGCGGAGCTGAAGTAGCTGCGGGCGATATCCTCCTCCGTCTCGGCACGGTCGCCGTCGCGGTACATGGGCAGCATAATCTCAAGGCAGCTGTCGAACTGGCTGAGGGCCATCTGCGGCCAGTCTATCTGGGTGTAGAAGGCGCCAAGCAGGCGGTGGTGGTAGGCAAGGGTGCGCCGCAGCTGGATGTTGGTGTCGATAGTGCTGAGTTTTGAGATTATCTCCCTATGCAGGTTCAGGGTCTCGTCCTTCATCGGGCTGTTCGGGAGGGTGTCGCTGTCCGCATCGTAGCATTTGATCATCTGGCGTTTGATGCTCAAATCGTAATATGTGTAGTTCTTGGGGTCGTTATCTTCAAACAGCTCGCTGTTCAGCTTAAGGCTCTGGCGGAAATAGTCCATTGCGGTCTCTATCGAGTCCGCCATGCGGTATTGTTTGCCGAGCGCGAGGAGTGTCTGCAGGTAGCGTTCGTCCTTCTCCCCGCCGTAGTCCATCAGGAAGTCCAGACCGTTCTTCACAATGTTGTAGTATCGAAGCGTCGCAGGTATCACCTGGTAGTCCGACCACAGGTTGCCCAAGCGGATGGCGGTGTGCACATATTCGTTGTAGTGCTCCACACTGCGGTATTTCATCGAGTCGCAGTAGTTGAAATAGAATGTGAGGCTCAGGAGCAGGTCGTTATACTGGTTGTTCTCCTCATAGGTTTCGGTAAGGATGGATTTCAGCTTTTCGTATTTCCTGCTAAGTTTCTGCAACGGATATTTGTCGTACAGTTTCTCCGCCTTTTTCAGCTCCTCCATGCACTGCTTCTGCTGTCCGGCATAATAGTGTGCGAAAGCCTTGTTGTAGTGCATTTCGCCCCAGCGGTCGTAGAAGGTGGTGTCGCCCGCCTTCTCAACCTGCTTGAAGACCTTTTCGGAGAGGTTGTAGTATTTCATGGCTTTTTTGTAGTCTTGCTGCATGGTGAAAAGGTCGGCCTGGAAGTAAAGTGCGATGGCCTTGTTGATGGTGTACGGCACCTTAAGGTGCGCCGGCATCTGTTTCTCACAGTCAATCACCTGCTGGTAGCAGTTGTAGGCCTCCGGCAGCTGCTCCATCCGCATGTATGCGTCACCCTTCTGCAGCATGGCGGTGAGAATCTCCATCCATAACGAATCGTTTGTGGGGAGAGACTTCCGGTAGTAGCTTATGGACTTGTCGTAAGAGGCGAGCGACTGTTCATAGAGCTCGTTACTGTAAAACATTTCGGCTTCGTTGTTGTATAGCATCGCTTTCACCAAAAAACTGTCCTTTTGGAGGATGCGCGCCTTTTTTTCCAGCAGTTCGTCGGTGTAGGTGTCCAACGGCCCTATAAGATAGAGGTTGCCGTTCTTGTAGCAGCGTTGTTTTATTTCGAAATTGGTGTTCAGTCCATAGGCATACATGTAGGGATGCCACTTCTCGCATGGGGGCAGGGCCGCCTTGTATTCGTTGAAGCAGCGTGTGATGCTCTCCTTGTCGGCCTCAAGCACCATGTTCCCTTGTAGCAGCAGCTCCTTTATGCGCAGCTGTTCGGGGTACATCACTTCGGGCATATCCCTTTGCAGTTCGGGCAGCATCCTGTCCATCTCGCTGATGCGCAACACGGTTGCGCTGTCGTATTGCTTCAAGCTGTTTTTCAATGCATAATAATGGAGAACGCGGCTTGAAAGCGTCGGCTGGATGCTATAAATCCTGCCAGTTGTCGCGACGTGCCGTGCGATTATCTTTGCAGCAAGGGCTGAATCAATGCCGTCCGGAAACTGCACAAGTCCGGTGAACCCGTCGTTTGTTTCCAGGAGGTACTCAAGTTCGGAGGTGAAGTCGTTCTTGTCCATCCGGTCAAGCAACTGTATGGCGGTGTCCAGCTGCCGGTTCGCCTGAACGGTGTCGCCGCTCATGAGCAGGTAGTAGGCGGCTATCCTTCTGTAGTGGCTTCTTAATGTTTCGGATTTTGGAGAAATCTCATCAATTATCCGGACTTTTGTCAGCGCCTCCGCCACGCCCGCCTCCATGGAGGAGTCGAATGTGCTGCCGGTGTGCGGCCGGGAGATGATCTGCTTCATGTAGTTGTCCTTGCAGTTGTCCTTCGCATAGGTCTTGAGCGCCTCCACCTCCTTGTCCTTATCTTCACTGCCCAGGCAGTTCATGTAATCGATTATGAAGCCGGAATTTTTGTTGAATCCATGGTCGAACAGTATCTTGTAGTATTTGCTGGCGGGGGTCGTGTCTTCGGCGGCATCATGGATTGTGAGATAGTAGTAAATCCTCTGCAGGTTCTCCTCGCTTGAATCGTTGTCCGCTATCTGTGCGCGTGCCAGAGCAAGGCAGCCCTTGAGGTCACCGTCCGAAAGCGCCTTTTCACAGGCCTTGCGGATATCCTTGCTGATGTAGTGCATGCTCGGCGGGTTGATGGCTTCGGCCACATTGTCGAACATGCTCCAGGCCACGCTGTACATGTTCTGGTGTATTGCAAAGGCACTGCTCCATTCGCTTGCCTCGTCAGGGTCAGCAGCCACTTCCGAAGCGGCCTGTTCCAGAAGGTTGGAGGTGATTTCGCGGTAGTGGTGCATGTGAAGCGAGTCGAACAGCCGCTCCCTTTCCGCAGTGTAGGATGCGGCATCCGTCATGTACAGTGTGATTGTCTCCTTGCTGAGGACATCGGTCGCCAGTTTCCGGCTGTTCCAGTCTCTGCCGACAGAGACGAAGCCCTGTCTTTCGATGTGTATGTTCATGTCCACGAAATCCCCGTAGGCTTTGCCGGGGAATGTGAAGACCGCCAGCCCCTTGGCGTTGGTGGTCTGGGTCTGTCCGGCGCACCGGACCTGCACGCCTGCCAACGGCTGGCCGCTCCCATAATCCATAATTTTGATGTTCTGCCGCACCTGTGCGGTTGATACGCCGCTGCATAAGAGGGCTATGAGCAGTAGGGGAAACAGTTGTTTTCTCATGTGATCCAAGTTTATGTTAAAAATGAAAATTATTTCTGATAAAGTTGTAACGCGAAAAATGGAGAAATATTGTTGTTATCCATAAAATAAAATTCCCGCCACGGCGGAGAGCGCAAGCAGCAGAATGGGGTTGCGTTTGAACCATAGCCCCACCATGCAGCCTGCAAAAATCAGGTAGCTCCAAAAGCCGCTGAAGCAGCCTTCGCCTCCGTTCTTGGGGAAGACAAGCAGCAGCGTGGCGGCGGCGATCATCCCTATCACCACCGGCCTTATGCCTGCAATCGCCCCTTTCAGGTAGGGGTTCTCCTTCAGCCTGAGCACGAAGCGTGTTATCAGGATCATCAGCAGCAGGCAGGGGAGGCAGACGGCTGAGGTTGCGGCAACCGCGCCCGGAAAGCCCGCCACGGTGTAGCCGATGTAGGTGGCGGAGTTGATGGCGATGGGGCCCGGGGTCATCTGTGATAGCGCAAGTATGTCCGAAAACTCCGCACCGGTGATCCAGGCGTGCCGCACCACGGTCTCGTTCTGGATGAGCGAAAGCATGGCGTAGCCTCCTCCGAAGCCGAAAAAGCCGATTTTCAGGTAGGTGAGGAACAGTTGCAGGTAAATCATCCTTCGCCCTCCCTCTTTTTAATGATAAGATGTGTGTGCAGCAGCCCGACAGCGGCGCCTGCGGCAAGGAACCATATTGGTGAAAGCGACAGGAACCAGATGCCTGCCGCCACAGCAAGGACGGCGGCGATAAGGGCGGGATGGATTTGCCGTGCAAGCGAAATCACAGGCCATAGCATCAGGGCGAGCACCGCCGGACGCATTCCGGTGAATGCCGCCTCAACAACCGGATGGTGCTGTATGCGCGGAAAGAATATTGCAATCAGCAGAATGATGGCAAACGGCGGGAGCACAAGCCCTGCCAGAGCCGCCAACGCTCCGCTCAGGCCGCGTGTCTTGTAGCCGACAAATATTGCGGTGTTCAGTGAAATGGGGCCTGGTGACGTCTGTGCGATGGCCAGCAGGTCCAGAAAGTCAGCCTTGGCAATCCAGCCGTTCCTTTCCGTCACCTCACGCTCCATTAGGGGAATCATGGCATAGCCGCCCCCGAAGGTGAATGCGCTGATGCGGAAGAATGTCCGGAAAAGCTGCCAGTGCATTACGACTCTTTGAACATCGCCTTGATGCCGCCCAACGAGCTCAGCACGCCTGTGGCCTCGTAAGGCAGATAGACGGTCTTGGTCTCCTGACCGCCGGCAATGTCGCGCAGGCTTTCAATGTATTTCACCGCCAGCAGGTAGTTGACCGGGTCGGCACCGCTGCCGGACACGGCCTCCGACACGTTGCGGATGGCGGTCGCCTCGGCTTCGGCTTGCAGGATCTTGGCCCTTGCCTCACCTTCGGCCTTGAGGATGTTGGCCTGCTTCTCGGCCTCGGCGGCGTTGATCTCCGCCTGCTTCTCACCTTCGGAGTTCAGGATCTGCGCCTGCTTCTCACCCTCGGCCTTCAGAATTTCGGCACGACGGTTACGCTCTGCCTGCATCTGCAGCTCCATGGTGCGGCGGATGCTTTCGGGCGGGGTGATGTCCTGCAGCTCCACACGGTTGACCTTCACACCCCATTTGTTGGTGGCGTCGTCAAGCACGTTGCGCAGTTTGGAGTTGATGGTGTCGCGGGAGGTGAGGGTCTCGTCCAGCTCCATCTCTCCGACCACGTTACGCAGGGTGGTCTGGGTCAGCTTCTCGATTGCGACCGGCAGGTTCTGGATTTCGTAGACGGCCTTCATCGGGTCCACCACCTGGAAATAGAGCAGCGCGTTGATTTCGGTCATGACATTGTCCTTGGTGATGACGCTCTGCTTGTCAAAGTCATACACCTGCTCGCGCATGTCGATGCGGCTGTTGCGCGAAAGGGAGCCGTTCTGACGTCGGACAATGGTGTCCTTGGCCTTTTCAATCACCGGCAGTATGATGTTGATGCCGGCGTTGAGGGTGCGGTTGTATTTTCCAAGCCGCTCGATAATCATGGTTTCGGACTGGGAGACAATCTTTATGCCGCTGAGGACATAGATAACAACAAGTACAATCAGTACAATTAATACGGTTTGTGCCATAATGTGTGGATTTTAAATGTAAACAATCGTTTATTCTGTTTTCTCTTTCACTGTGACGATGATGCTGTCGCGGGCAATGATGGTCACTTCCGTCCCGGCGGCGATGCTGTGCCCGTCCTCCGTTATGGCCTTCCATTCGTCCCCGTCCACCTTGACGCGGCCGAGCTGTCTTGTATGGTCGATCTCCTCCGTGACCATGCCGC
This sequence comes from uncultured Bacteroidota bacterium, assembly GCA_902774175.1. GTDB lineage: Bacteria > Bacteroidota > Bacteroidia > Bacteroidales > WCHB1-69 > UBA1195. Next base: position 15,144 of record CACYHG010000020.1, on the reverse strand, counting down.
TTTTGCCTATGAGGGCATCGGCGTTGGTCTTGACCTCGCCGCTCTTTTTCTCCAGAAACCGCATGGCGAACGGCCGTACGAATATGAAGGCGAGGAGGGAGACGACGGCGAAAATGGCAAGCTGCCATGTGAAGGAGAGGCCCATGTATCCGGCCAGTGCGGAGGCGAGGGCGCCGAACGCGAAGCAGAGAGCGCCAAATCCGGCGGTCGCAATTTCAATGACCACCAGTATGATGGCGGCGATTAGCCAATAGTATTGCAGTTCCATGTCTTAAATGTTTTATGGTTCAGACTGCAAAATTACTAAAAATAGAGATAGCGCGCGTGCTTTCCGGATATTTTTTTTCACAGCCCCTCTCCCTTGAAGCTGCAATGGTCTCCTCGGTCCACAACTGTCTCGTAGCCAATATTCCGGATGCGGAATTCGGTGCAGGCGCGACATTCGGCGGCCTCTTCGCCGGTGCAGATTTTGTGGTCGTAGATGGCGTAGTCCTTCCGGTGTTCAAGGGGCGAGAGGTTCGGCATCACCACGTTGGCTCCGAATTGTATTCCCAGTTCGCGTCCCTGCGGGTGCAACGTTCCTAATGCGGTGGTGGCCGGCAGCAGCACCTCCGGCAGCAGCAGCCGGATTATTGCCAGCAGGCGGAGAGTGGTCTCCACACTGCCGTTCGGCATTTCGGCGAAGGGGGTGTCATGTGCTGGGATGAAGGGGCCTATGCCCACCATCTGCGGCCCGAAGCTGCGTATGAACTGCAGGTCTGCGTGGAGCGTGTCAAATGTCTGGTACGGCGAGCCCACCATGAATCCGCATCCCACCTGGTAGCCTGTCTCCTTGAGTTCCTGGAGGCAGTCCATGCGGTGCTGCCAGGACATCTCCGCCGGATGCAGCAGGGCGTAGTGCTCCGGCGATGCGGTCTCATGCCGCAGCAGGTATCGGTTCGCGCCCGCGTTGTAGAGCGCCCGGTAGCTTTCGCGGCTCCGTTCGCCCAATGACAGCGTGATGGCGCAGTCGGGATAGCGTTCGCGGATGGTGGAGACGATGCGGCACATCCTTTCGTCGTCGAAATGGCCGTCCTCGCCACCCTGCAGCACGAAGGTGCGGAATCCTAGTCCGTAGCCGTTTTCGCAGCAGGAATATATGTCATCGTCGCTCAGGCGGTAGCGCACAGCCGTGCGGTTGCTGCGGCGCAAGCCGCAGTAGAGGCAGTCGTTTTTGCAGTAGCTTGAAATCTCGATGAGGCCGCGCATGAAGATTTTTTTGCCGTAGGCCTTGTCGGCGGTCTCCCGCGCAGCCTTCCGCAGCTGCCTCACAGTCTCCTCCTCTTTTGTGGCGAGCAGAGTTTCAAGTTCCTCGCGGGTGATGTCCCGTCTCTCCCTTATGTGTCCGATTATATCCATCATGGGAGATTAACGCGGAACATGTGTGGTTATTGCCCTACATCTTCACAAATTTCCCATGCAGGCTGCCGATGCGCAGCAGGTATACCCCGCGTGACAGTGCGGAGACATCCGCGCCCGCAGGCGTGTAGTCCTGGCGCAGCACCTCGCGGCCGGTGGCGTCGTACACCACAAGCTCCGCACCCTGCAGCGCCTCCGGCAGGTTGTCAATGAAGATTCTGCCGGTGGCGGGGTTGGGGCGCACCGTCACCGTTCCGGCGGAGGTGTGCTCCCCGATGCCGTCGTCGAAGACCATGGTGTAGCAGTTGGTGGCGCTCCATTCCCCCTCGCAGCCGTAGGCGTTGATGGGGACGAAGTTGTAGCAGTACTGCACGCCCGGCATGATGTCCGTGTCGCGGTAGTAGGGCTCCGTGACTACGGCGATCTTCTGCTCCTCGCGGTACACGTCGTATTCCACGCCGGTGCCCTCCCATGTCCAGACGACGCTGGTGTCCTCACGGTTTGGCTCCACGTTGATGCTGCTGTCGTTGACGGTCGCATCCGGCAGCAGCGAGCGCACGATGTAGATGTTCAGCGAGTCGCAGTCGCAATTGGGGCTCTTTTTCTTCACAATCCACACACCCACACTGTCCGGCCGGAAGCCGTAGGCCCTGTAGCACTTCGCCGGACATACAGAATCCAGGTCCTTGTAGCCGTTCTCAAGGAACAGGCTTGGTTTCAGCTGGTATTTGTTCATCCATGAATGATGGTATGCGGTGTCCGCACCGCAAGGGTAATAGACAATAGTTTGGAGGCGCTTTACTTGAACGGGAAGCCCTGTCTGACGACTGGGTGGTGTCAAGGATAGAAAGACAAAAGGTACGGTTGTATCGCCAATGTTGCCTTGTGAATCACCTGATGTGGTTGATAGCAATTCCGACCGCAACAATTCCACACTGTCCGGAAATAGCATGAAACGTAATGATGGCATTGATGGCCATCCTCTTCCGAAGGAACCGTCAGAAACTCGTTGGGTCCGGGGCGGCAGAATATACTGCAGGGATTGGGCCAGCACAAGTTGATAGCAGTTCGAGGGAAAATGTGCGTGTGAACAGTCCAGCCATTTTAATTTAGGACAATAACTGCCGTTACCTTCTTCGAAAACAATACAGGAGGAAGGAAGTTCCAGTTCCTGCAGGGAGTCATTGAAAACAAAGGCACTGGTACCTATTCTTCGGATGCCTTCCGGTATCACCACGTGGGAGAAAACTTGTTTTTTGTCAACAAATGAGCCTAATTCTTGAACCTTGTCAAACGCATTACTGCCAATTTCCGTTACGGTATAAATGTGTCCATTATATTTCACTTCAGTGGGAATAAACAATGTGTCAGTAACTATCGCCTTGGGGCCATTCACTATACAAACATTGTCGGAGTCATTTATGTCATACTGGTAATAGAGCGTGTCGCCCCGCTGGTTAGGGGCAAAAAAATCATATTGTTTCACTTGCGCCGTAGCTGACAGTGCGGCGAACAGCAGCAAAAGCAGAAAAGAAAAGTGTCGTTTCATGTTATGTGGTTTTTAATTAAAAATAAGTTTCCTATATAACAGATGATTTTACCGGCCATTTTGTTGCATCGTTACGAAAAAAAAAAATCACGCTGCAAAAATAGACAAAAATACGATTCGGCAGAGAAGTCTAAAAAAAACGCTGTCATAAAAATGAGCATGGAAGTGGAAAACATAACGATATTTCCACTATCTTTGCATTTTCAAAAAAATACACGACATGAACAGAAAGTTGCAATTATTCGCATTGGTAGTCTGTGCATTAGCAATCAGCACCAATCTTTCCGCCCAATCGAAGGCGAAGTATGCCCACCTCAATTCCTCCGACCTGATGCAGGTGATGCCGGGCCGTGACAGTGCGCAGAAGGTGCTTGAAACCCTCAACGCGCAGCTCGAGGACGAACTGAAATCAATGTACGCCGAATACCAGAACAAGGCCGACCAGTTCCAGAAGGAGCAGGCCACCATGTCGCAGGCCATGCAGCAGACCAAACTGCAGGATCTGCAGGATCTGAAAAAGCGCATCGAAACCTTCCAGGAGCAGGCGCAGGGCGAACTGCAGGAGAAGCAGGAGGAACTTTTGAAACCGCTGGTTGACAAGGCAAAGGCCGCAATTGCAAAGGTGGCGAAGGAAAACGGCTACACCTATGTGTTCGATTCGGCTGTCGGGGCGCTGCTCTATTACGAAGGGGGTGACGATATCATCGAACTGGTGAAAAAGGAATTGAAAATCAAATAATAATTCATACAAAATCATAGAGCTATGGTAGAAAAAATCACATCCAGCCGTCAGGCTATGGAATTGGAGGAGAAATACGGCGCGCATAACTATCATCCGCTGCCGGTTGTGCTGGCCAAGGGCAAGGGCCCCTTTGTGTGGGATTGCGAAGGCAAGCGCTATTTTGATTTCCTGTCGGCCTATTCGGCTGTCAACCAGGGTCACTGCCACCCGAAAATTATCAAGGCATTGTGCGACCAGGCACAGGAACTGACGCTTAGTTCCCGCGCCTTCTACAACAACTGCCTCGGTTCGTGGGAAAAATATGTGACCGAATATTTCGGTTATGAGAAGGTGCTGCCGATGAACAGCGGCGCCGAGGCGGACGAGACCGCCCTGAAGCTGGCCCGCCGCTGGGGTGTTGTGAAAAAGGGCATCCCCAACGACGAAGTGATGATTGTCTGCTGCGAGGGCAATTTCCACGGACGCACCATCACCATCATCACCATGAGTAACGACCCGGAGTCCTACGCCAACTATGGCCCTATGACCCCCGGCTTCATCCGCATCCCCTACAACGACCCCGATGCGCTTGAGAAGGTGCTGGCCGAACATGGCAAGAAGGTGGCCGGTTTCCTCGTGGAGCCCATCCAGGGCGAGGCCGGCGTATACGTGCCGGACGAGGGCTATCTGAAAAAATGCTATGACATCTGCCACAAATACAACGTGCTTTTCATGGCGGACGAGGTGCAGTGCGGTATAGCCCGTACCGGCAAGATGCTCGCCTGCGACCATGAGGGCGTGCGTCCCGACATCCTGATCCTGGGCAAGGCTCTCGGTGGCGGTGTGGTCCCCGTCTCCGCAGTTCTGGCCGACGACGAGATCATGCTGAACATCAAGCCGGGCGAACACGGCTCCACATTCGGCGGAAACCCGATTGCCGCCAAGGTCAGCATTGCCGCCCTTGAGGTCATTAAGGAGGAGAACCTGATGGAGAAGGCCGACCGTCTCGGAAAGATTTTCCGTGAGGAGATTGCCAAGATCGATTCCCCGATGATCGAGAAGGTGCGTGGCAAGGGTCTGCTGAACGCCGTCATCATCCGTCCGAAGGACGGCAAGGAGGCATGGGATGTCTGCCTGAAGATGCGCGACATGGGCGTGCTTGCCAAGCCGACCCACCAGCACATCATACGTTTCGCCCCTCCGTTGGTCATCACCGAGGCCGAGCTGCGCGAGGCCATCGGCATCATCAGGGAGGCGATTCTTTCGTTCGAATAAAATTGCCCATGTTGGTCTGCAAAAAAGGGAAGGACGTGCGAAAGTGCGTCCTTTTTTCATACTAAATGTCCAAAAGCTGCGTTAGGGGATTGTTCATATTATGGAATATTCGCGCAAGAGTTTTCTGGGTAATCTGCTGCTGCTGGTCGGTCTGAACCTGCTGATCAAGCCGTTCTGGATTTTCGGCATAGAGGTGTCGGTGCAGAACCTTGTCGGCACGGAGGCCTACGGACTGTACTTCACGCTGTTCAACCTGACCTTCATCTTCAACATGCTGCTGGACATGGGGACGACCTCCTTCAACAACCGCAGCATTGCGCGTGACAAGGAGGCTCTGCAGCACTATTTTCCGCGGATACTGACACTCCGGCTGCTGCTTGGCGGACTGTATGCTCTGGTGATGCTGGGGGCGGGGCTGCTGACCCGCTGCACCGCTTCCGATTTCAGGCTGCTGGTGCCGCTGGCTGTCAACCAGTTCCTGTCGCTGCTGATACTCTACCTGCGCTCCAATGTCTCCGGAATGCTGATGTTCAAGACGGACAGCCTGCTTTCCGTTGTGGACAGGCTGATAATGATTATCTGCTGTAGTGTGCTGATTTGGGGGCATGTGACCGACCGTCCCTTCCAGATAAGCTGGTTTGTCTATATCCAGATGTTCTCCTACGGCGTCACGGCCCTGTTCGCGCTGCTGGTGGTATGCCGCCATTGCCGCTTCCGCCGTCTGGAGTGGGATTTCCCATTTTTCCGCAAGGTGCTTGTGCGGAGTTTTCCCTTCGCGTTGCTCGCTCTGCTGACCAACATCCACAACCGTACGGACGCCGTGCTGCTGAAATGGATGCTGCCGGACGGGGTGGGGGTGGTGCAGGCCGGAATCTATGCCTCAGCCTACCGGCTGCTTGATGCGGCGGTGATTATCGCCTATCTGCTCTCAGTCATTCTTCTGCCGCTCTTCTCGCACCTGATCGGACATCGTGAAAATTTCCGTCCGATTCTTAAGACATCTTTTGTGCTTATGTATGTGTACGGGCTGCTGCTGGCGCTATTCTCCTGCCTTTACAAGTCTGAGGTGATGAGCCTGCTGTACAATCATAACGTGGACGCCTCGACAGCAGTCTTCGGATTGCTGATCCTGAGCATATTCCCCATCGGGCTTACCTATGTGTTCGGGTCGCTGCTGACGGCCAACGGCAGCCTCCGCGCCCTGAACCGGATCGCACTCTCCGCCGTCTGTGTGAATCTTGTGGCCAACCTGCTGCTGATTCCTCGTTGGCAGGCCATGGGGTCGGCGGTCGCCAGCCTGCTGACGCAGGGGTTCATTATTATTTCTGAAATGGTTGTTGCACGCAGGACCTTCCGTCTGAATGTGCCGTGGCGTTTCATGGCAGGTGTGGCCGGATATACGGCTGCGGCGCTTTTGTGCGCCCTCGGATGCCGTCATCTGCCGCTGCATTGGGGCGGACAGTTGTCGGTGGCGGTTGCCGCCTGCATCGGCATGCTCTTCCTTTTCCGCCTGGTTCGCAAGGAGGAGGTTGCCGCACTCTTTGGCCGCTAATCCATCAGGGCAAGGCCGCCCATTGCGGTCTCCTTGTATAGCGAAGGCAGGTCCTTTCCGGTAAGTTTCATGGTGGCCACCACCTTGTCGAAGCTGATAATGTGCTTGCCGTCGCTCATCATTGTGTACAGGTTGATGTCCAGTGCACGGAGCGCGGCGATGGCGTTCCGCTCGATGCAGGGTATCTGCACCAGTCCGCATACCGGGTCGCAGGTGAGTCCAAGGTTGTGTTCCATGGCCATCTCCGCGGCATATTCTATCTGCTGCGGGCTGCCGCCGAACAGTTGTGAGGCGGCCACGGCGGCCATGACGCATGCGCTGCCAACCTCGCCCTGACATCCCACCTCCGCACCGGAGATGGAGGCGTTATATTTGATTATGTTGGCGAAAAGTCCGGCTGTGGCCAAAGCCTTCAATATGGACTTGTCGCTAAATCCGTGGTTTTTCTGCAGATGGTACAGGACTGCCGGAAGCACTCCGGCCGAGCCGCAGGTGGGGGCGGTGACCACTTTGCCGCCTGATGCGTTCTGCTCGGCGGTTGCAAGGGCGTAGGAGATGACCAGGCATCGGCTCTGCAGCGAGGGTTTGTAGCTGGAGGCGCGTACAAAATACTGCCGTGCCTTGCCGCGCAGGTGTAGTCCGCCGGGAATCACTCCGTCGGTGTGCAGACCGGTCTCGATTGTGGCCTGCATCTGCTTCCAAACTGTCTCCAGATAGTCCCAAAGGTCCGCCTCCTCGTGCTGCTGCACATATTCCCAATAGGTCTCCCCCTGTTTTTCGATGTGTTCGAGAATGCTTGTGAGGGTGGTGCGGCGGTATACCTCACGTTCGTCCTCACGGCTCTTCCCGTCCGAGAGCGCGCCTCCACCGATGCTGTAGACGGTCCAGGGGTCGATGCTGTTGCCTGCCTTGTCCAGCGCTTCATAAAGCATCCCGTTGGTGTGGAAGGGGAGCACCGTCTCCGGTTTCCACAGAATTTCCGTCGGAGCGGGCTCCAGCACGGAAAGGATGGCCTTGTCGGTGAAGTGTCCCTTGCCGGTTGCCGCCAGGCTGCCGTAGAGTGTCACGCGGAAGCCTGCCGCCTCCGGATGCCTCGCCTTGTATTGCTCCGCCGCCTTGCGCGGCCCCATGGTATGGCTGCTTGAGGGGCCGTACCCGATGGTGTAGATTTTCTTTATGCTGTCCATCTTACTGGTTTTCAATCACCTTTTTGCTATTGTCCACATCAATGGCTTCGGACACGTTGATGACGTAGTCGCCCAGTTTTTCGTAAAGTGCGTACAGCCCGCTGTAGGCGGTGCCGATGCTGTAGTCGTATTTGCCGCTCTTGATTGCATCAAGATGGGCGGTGCGCAGCTGGTCGCGGTATTTGTTGATGGCATCCTCCGCGTCGTATGCGGCCTTAAGATCAATGTCGCTGTAGCTGCGCCGCAGGTTGGCGTCCATCACCTCCAGCGCGTTCTGCACCAGCTTGGTCATGTGGTCGAGATTCTCGTTCTGCTGCGTGTCGAAATGCACTGCCGACTCCAACTTGTCCTTGCGCAGTGCGGCCACCTGGTAGATGGCGTCGCCGATGCTCTCCAGATTGTCGATGATGCGCAGCATGGAGCTGATGCGCTGCGAACCCTGCTCTGACAGGTCCCCTTCGGAGATTTTTGTCAGGAACTTGGCTATCTCCATCTCCATGCGGTCGGTGATGCCCTCGTACTTGCGGATGCGCTCGAAGACCTTTTCAAACTCCTCCCTGTTCTGGGCGGTGCGCAGTGCGGGCAGGAACCCGTACATCCGCAGCACGCGGTTGGAGAAATTCTCGATCTCCTGCTTCGCCGACTGGATGTTCAGCTCGGCGGTGTTCATGAAGGTGCCGCCGATGTAGGTGAGCCTGAACTCGTCCTCGGCATCCTCCTCCGCAGGTTTCACCATCCAGTCCACGATGCGGATTATCTGCGGGATGAACCATACCAAAATCAGTGTGTTCACCACATTGAAGAAGGTGTGGAAGAAGCAAAGCGCCCATGGAAGGGTCTGGGGGTCGTACATCGGCGAGCCGGGTTCGGTGTATGGGCTTACGCCCGTTGCGGCAGTGGTTACGGAATCGACCAGTATCATTACCGGGCGGAACGCTATCAGTGTGAGTATGGTGCCGATCACGTTGAACACCAGGTGGGCGCGCGCCGACTTCTTACCGACATTATTGGCGACCATTGCGGCGATGTTGGCGGTGATTGTCGTACCGATGTTAAGGCCCATGACCAGCGCCATTGCCACCTCAAAGCCTATCCATCCCTTGTAGCACATTGCCAATGCGATGGCCATCATGGCGGCGGAGGCCTGTACCATGCAGGTGAGCACGATGCCTATTAATGTGAAAAGCAGCACTGATATGAAGCCATGGTCCGAAATGCTCCCCAATGCGGCCAAGAAGTTCGGGTACTCCTCAAGGTTCGGCACGGATGACTGCAGATATTGCATGCCGAGCAGCAGCAGCGCGAAGCCGATTGTGAACTCACCTATGTATTTGAGCCTCTCCCTCTTGGCGAACATGAAGAAGATCGCTATCGCCAGCAGGAAAAGCGGAAGGCTGAAGTTCCCGCCGGATTCCCCGAGGGCGAAAATTTTAAGTATCCAGGTGATCAGCGTGCTGCCGATGTTTGCCCCCATGATGACGGAGATGGCGCCTGCAAGGGACATCATTCCCGCATTTACAAAGCTGACAACCATCACTGTGGAGGCGGATGAGGACTGCACCATGACTGTAAGCAGCGTGCCGACAAGGATGCCGCTTAACGGGTTGCCGGTGATCTTCCCCATGATGTGCCGCATTCCGCGGCCTGCGAATTTCTGCAGGCCCTCGCTCATAAGCTTCATTCCGAACAGGAAAACGCCGATGGAGCCTGCAAAGTTGATGATGATGATAAGAATATCCGTTAAATCCATCAATCTAAAAAATTCGTTTTTAATTTTTTGTAAAATCCTTTCACCGATGTTTGCACCATAGGTTGGAGGAAGCGCAAAAGTATAATAAAATCAGACATCCGTTCCGCATCGGCAGTCAAAAAATGTGCTATTTTTGCAAATTGTCCTAAGGAACACGTTTGTTGATGTTAAGATATTGTCTGACAGTTATTTTTATTGTGACTTTCGCGGCAGGCTCCGTGGCGCAGCGGCTTGATTCACTGCGATGGGGCGGCAGCGTGAAGGCGGACGGCTCCGCCAATTTCGGCAGGGCCGGCGACGCATCGCTGGCGGTCCGTCTGAATTGCAAAAGCCCGAAGTGGTCCCTTTCCGCGGGACTTTCCGGCAGCCGGACACAACGTATGGTGCGGCGTGAGGTGAGCTATTCCTCCGGAAAGATGAAATACGGACACAAGGAATCCGCCTTGAGCGAAAGCCGCGGCTTCGGCGAGCAGGCGGATGTGTCGTTTTACTACATTCCGCGCCCTCAGGATGTTTTCTTCATCAAGCTGAGGCAGTCCTACACAGGGACGGAGCGGCAGGATTCCACCTTCGCGCAGAAGATCGGAGCGCAGTCGGGCGAGGCGGTGGTGATTGGCGAGGGATACAACCGTGAAAAGGCGGAGCGCGAGCAGCGGCAGTACCGGTGCGAGGCACGATACACGCACGCCTTCAACATGAACCGGAGCCTTCGTGCCGATTTCTGCTTCCAGCGGGATTTTAACCAACACACCACCGTCCGTATGCTGGACGGGAGCCTCTACACGCCCAAGACCTACCGTATAACCCCCGATTACGAGCGTCGCGTATCGGATTTCCGCATATTATACCATGATATCCGCTTTTTGGATGTTCCGATGCTTGACTTTACGGCTGGGACTGATTTCTCATGGGGCATGAACAGCGACCGTTACGGCGGCGCGACGCTTGTGGATGCCCAGTGGCGCGACAGCCTGCTGCTGAAACAGCAGTATCTCTACCGTTCCGCGCTGGCGGAGCCGTATGCCAAGGCCTCATACAAATGGCGCAGCCTTGCCTTTGCCGGGGAGGAGCGGCTTCAGTTCTACCACCATCAGCTGTGGAGCAACCTCAACGGCTGGGATTGGAGCAGGAGCGATTTGTCGCTCATTTCACGGGCGGAGGTGCAATGGAGGCCCGCTGCGAAGCATCTGTTGAAGCTGGAATTTTCCCGGAACATCGCGCGTCCGGACTATCTGCAGCTTTCAGGCCTGCTGCGCTTCGGCAACAGCGAGGGGGTCTATTATCTGGGGAATGCGGACTTGAAGCCCACCAAAACCCTCCGGACGGATCTGACCTACAATTTCCGCATCGGTGCGTGGGAATATGTGCTGCAGGGCGGTGTCAGCCGTATGCGCAATGCTGCGGAACAGGTGCTTTACACAGGTGAGGGGCAGCTGCCGGCGACCCTGCGCGATTCCTTGAAGAATGCTGTTGTGTACAGCTGGCTGAACACTGTCTCGAAAAACAACTTCCACATGACTTTGCGGGCCAAATGGGGCTATGGCGGTTTCGGGGCGGAGGCATGGAGCGTGCTCAACTATGATGTGAGCAGGTACGGCACCTCCGGCTCCTCTTCCGACGATTTCCATTATACTTTGGGCTGTTCGGCCTTCTATTGGTTCGCCAAGGTCTGGCAGCTGAGCCTGCGCAACAGTTATGACAGCCGCCGCAGGGAGGTCTATTCCCATACAAGTGCATATCTGAGCGGCACGCTCCGGCTGAGCCGCCAGTCCCGTTCCTGGAACTGCTATGTGGAAATCCGTGAGGTGTTCGACAAGACCATACAGCGCACCACCTTCTCCGAAAATTTCGACTATTGGCGTACAGAGAACACCCGCAACTACCGCCGTCTGCTCGCTTTCGGCCTCCAATACTCCTTTTAGTTTTTTTTTTTTTGCATGTTTTTTTTGTCGGAACCATAATATACGGCAAGCGGTTCCGTTATTCATGTCATCATTATCGGAAACCAAGAACTGAAATATAGCGATTATGGCAGAAACAGTTGATATTAAAGAATTGAATGACCGCATACAGCGGGAGAGCGCCTTTGTCGACATCATCCAGATGGAGATGGGCAAGGTGATTGTCGGACAAAAAGGCATGGTGGAGCAGATGCTGGTGGGACTGCTTTCCAACGGACACATTCTGCTGGAAGGTGTCCCCGGTCTTGCCAAGACGCTTGCCATCAAATCGTTGGCGAGTGTTATCCAGGCAAAATTCAGCCGGATACAGTTTACACCCGACCTGCTTCCGGCGGATTTGGTCGGAACGCTCATATATAGCCAGAAGCTGGAGGAGTTCCAGGTGAAGAAGGGACCGGTGTTCGCCAATTTCATCCTGGCGGACGAGATCAACCGCGCTCCGGCGAAGGTTCAGAGCGCGCTGCTGGAGGCGATGCAGGAGCGTCAGGTGACCATCGGCGAGCAGACCTATCCGCTGCCTGAGCCCTTCTTGGTGATGGCCACCCAGAACCCGATCGAGCAGGAGGGCACCTATCCGCTGCCGGAAGCCCAGCTGGACCGTTTCATGCTGAAGGTTGTCATAGGCTATCCTTCAAAGGAGGAGGAAAAGTCCATCCTGCGGCAGAACATCACCTCGACCTATGCCACGGTCAACGCCTGCCTCAAGGCGGAGGATATTATCCATGCCCGCGAAGTGGTACGTGAGGTTTATGTGGACGAGAAAATCGAAAACTACATCACCGATATCGTGTTCGCCTCGCGTTATCCGGGACAGTTCGGCCTGCAGAAGCTGGAGAACATGATACAATATGGCGGGTCGCCCCGTGCCTCAATCAACATGGCGCTGGCCGCAAAGGCATACGCCTTCCTGAAACGGCGCGGCTATGTGATTCCGGAGGATATCCGTGCGGTATGCCTGCCGGTGATGCGCCACCGCATCGGCCTGACTTACGAGGCTGAGGCGGAGAATGTGTCGGCCGATGACATTGTCAACGAGATTGTCAATACGGTTGAAGTGCCTTAATCCGCAGTCATGGATTCGACAGAACTTATAAAAAAGGTCCGTAAGATCGAAATCCGCACCAAGGAGCTGACCCGTCAGATCTTCTCCGGACAGTACCATTCCGCATTCAAGGGGCGCGGAATGGCCTTCAGCGAGGTGCGCGAGTACCAGTATGGGGACGATGTCCGCTCCATCGACTGGAATGTTACGGCACGCTTCAACCATCCCTACATCAAGGTGTTTGAGGAGGAGCGTGAGATGACGGTGATGCTGCTGGTCGATGTGAGCGCCTCCAATCTGTTCGGAACGCGAAAGGCCTATAAGAAGGATTTGGTTGCAGAGATTGCCGCCGTGCTGGCCTTTTCCGCCATTTCCAACAACGACAAGGTGGGGGTTATCTTTTTCAGTGACAGGGTGGAGAAATTCATACCGCCTAAAAAGGGCACATCGCACATTCTCCGGATTATAAGGGAACTTGTCGCCCAGCAGCCGGAGGAGCGCACCACCGACATTTCGGAGGCGTTGCGTTACCTGACCAACGCCATCAAGAAACGCTGCACCGCATTTGTGCTTTCCGATTTCATGGATACAGGCTTTGAGGATGCTCTCCGTGTGGCGCGCAACAAGCATGATGTGGCCGCCATCCAGATTGCCGACCGTGGGGAGTGCCTTGTTCCGGACATGGGGCTTCTCCGCATCCGCGATGCGGAGACGGGGAGGATTTCCCTGGTGGACACCTCCGCCTCCGGTTTCCAGTCGGCCTATTTCCAATGGTGGGACCGGCTGTTTGCCGCGCAGCAGGAGATTTTCCGGAAGTCGTCGACCGACCATGTCCGCATCTTCACCGATGAGGACTACATCCCTGCGCTGAAACAGCTGTTCGCGCACCGGCGGTGAAAACGCCATCACCATCGCGTTTGGAACGACCAAAAATCACAAACGTCACGTTTGAAACGCGTTTGTAGGGCTGCCGCATTGCGACAGCCCTACGGCGAATGATTGTCGGACAACCTGCATTCGGACAGGCCGGCATACCATTTTTTGTGTCAATGTGCCGTTTTCCGATGGCATGAAAACCTGTGGGACGGAAAAAACAGGATGGCGCGTATGACGATGCAGAGACGTAGCGTGCTACGTCTCTGCATCTGGATGCCCTGCGGCAGGGATAAGAAAATGATGCGGCGGCCTGCGGCCGTCACGTTTGGGTAAAAAAAACAGGCGGTTGAGCTTGTCGAAACCGCCTGCTGGTCGTTTATGGTTCAGGGAAGGGTTATTGGCCCTTTTTGCCGAACAGATAATAAAGGGAGAATTCCAAGTTGTCCAAACCCGCTTCCGCCTTGAAGTTTTGGTTCTCGCTGCCGATAAAGCCAAGATGCGCCACAGCGGTGAAATGGTCCGTCAGCTGGTAGCTCATGCCGGGACGGAGACCAAGGTAATTCACATGGAAGTCATGATTAGCGTCAAAACTGGCGGCGGCATCCGCAAAAAACGACAGCCTGTCCATCCGTAAAAAGGTGAAACGGACATATGGATTCAAAAAACAATAGAAATACGAGCGTTTTTCTGCGATATGTAGGTTTGCATCGTTGGGGTCAAGAATTATTACCTGATGTGTTAGGTTCTGCAGACTGGCACCTAACCCCACCGTCCAACGCGGGTTGAAGGAATAGCCCGCTTCCGGAGAAAAATGGAGCAGGTCTGTTGAAGACTCTGAGTGATAGCCCAGGCTTCCGCCTACATACCACTGGGCCGCAGCCTGTTTTGCACTGAAAACCATTAATGTCATGCCGATGGCGATTGCCAATACTTTTGTACTTTTCATTTTGCCTGTGTTATTTTTAATTCGATTTGCAAAAATAGTCAAATATCCGATACGATTACGTCATTTTATTTGACTATTAAATTTTTATCTATTTTTAGAGGTTCCCCGTAAACAATTGTTTGTTTACAGTCAGTTCAACTTTTTTCCCATTGTAATAATAATAGTTTACGCTCATATTTTGGGGTGGTTGCGCAAACAGAGTGCCATAAAACAATGCCACCAATACTAATAAATTGTACTTTTTCATATTACACTATTATTTTGAACGAATAAATGGTAAATCAATTTCCACTTGACTAAAGCTGTGACAAAAATTTGTCCCATAAACCAACATCGTATCTGCTGCTACACGTTTTATCCGAAACGGATAAAACCCATTCTCGCTGGTGAGATAAAAAATAGTGTCGCAACCGGAATTGCTGCATTTATATTTGCGATTCAAATGATTACAGCTATTGTAATACAAATCATTGGTAAATAACAATGTATCGACATATTGTGTACCGCTATGCTGATCGCTTTCTCCTAAAACGTAAGGTAAAATCCACGTTCCAATTACGTATTCCTTTAATGGAATTTTATCATAATTTGATTCGTTAATGGCAGGTTTCACCTCTTTGTTTTTCTCCTTCTCGCAGCCCGCGAAAAACATCGCTCCTGCGAGAATTGCTGTTGCCACTATGGGCAGAATTGTTTTTTTTATTCCCATGATAAAAAAATTTAAAACTAGGCAATCAAATTAAAACTGATATGTTTAGCCTTTTCACATATCCGTTAGAAACACTGACTCTGCTTGAACCACCTCCAGGTTTCCACAAAGGTGGCGGGAACCATGTTTGCGCTTTTACAAGTCCGCCGCTTGTCACCCCCACCTGTTCGGTTCCTTT